>NZ_JBLWIJ010000017.1:0-258373 GCF_051365025.1 Arthrobacter sp. R4 | reverse complement strand
CGGCGACGGTGTTCCAGACGGTGTTCCAGACGGTGTTCCATCGGGCCCAACGGCCGGCTGGCCGGCGGCTGGTGCCTCCGCCCCTTCGGCTCCGCCCGCGTCTGCAGCGGTGTCCCCGGACGGCGCGGTCCCTGCCGCCGGCAGCCCGTCCCCAGGCTGCTGGAGCGGCGTGGCCGTGCCGGCGGGCAGGGGTGGAGTGGCGGTCGCCGGTGTCGCGGACCCGGCAGCCGCCGCGCCCGTGGCGGGGGCCGGAGCCGGGGAGTTCGGGACTGTCGATGTCGGAACAGGAGTTGTCGACGGGGTGACCGTGGTTGTCTCGGGGACCGGCGTGGGCTGCGGGGCGGTAGGGGCCGCATCACCGAGCAGGCCCTGCAGCAGCCCGCCGATCGCGGGTAGCTGTGTGCTCCCCGTGATCTGCACGTCGGGTTCGCCGGAGCCGGAACCTCCGTCCGCCTGCGACGCGGGAACGCCCGCCGAGAGGACCAGTACCGCACCGATCGCGGCAGCGGCGCTGCCACGTCGGACTCCCCCATGGATACCGGTCCGGGAACGTGAAATTTCGGACCTGTAATTCACCATAGTGCTCAACCCTAGCCACGCTGGCGGGGGATGTGAAAGTCGGACATAGCCTGTGGCGGGCATGGATAAGCAGCTGATATCCGGAGCTGAACTGGGGCGATACTCAGCTCAGCAGGCTGCGGATCTGCTCCTTGGTGTCTGCCACCACAGCGGCCAGCCCGTTGCCTGCCACCCAGCCTCCTACGATGCCAAGTCCCTCCTGGCGGGCACAGATGGTCCTGATGGCCGCCACGCGTGCCTTGTGGCCGACGGCGGCGAATGGCAGCGCCCCCTGCCACCGCACGACGTCCCAGCCAATAAGGTCTTCCTGCCGGATCGGGACACCGAGCAAGGCCGAGGCATCACGTAGGGACGAGGCAAGAAGGTCATTGTCGGTTGCCGGACCGCCCGTGCCGGAGGCCGAGCCGTCAATCCGGCCATAGGAGAGCCGGAGAACATGTGTTCCGGGGCCGGCAGCGGCGGCCAGCCAGTCCCATTTCGCGGTTGCATGCGTCAGTGCTTTGGCTTCAATGCCGGCGGTCTGCGGTGCAACGAGGATGCCTGTCCCCCGGGGCCGGCGGTCCAGTTCGGGGACGTCCACCACAAGCGTGGCAAGCCTGACGTCGGGACCGCCGGCAGGCCCTTTCCCCGCCAGGTCCGGGACCGCAGCCTGCAGCAGCCCGACGGCGGCCGGACCGTCGAGCGCCACGACGAGGAGGCCGGCGTCGTAAGCGGTCTCAGCCGCGGTGACGCGCCAGCCGTCCGACGTCCGGATGGCCCGTTCCGCGCGGGCACCATCCACCAGCGCCACGCCGCGGGCCCGCAGGTCCGACACGAGGGTGGCAACCAGAGTGTGCATGCCGCCCTCCAAGCCTGCGACGGCGGATCCGGCCTTGGCGGCTTGGGTTGGCACGGTGGTTTGTGCTGTTGTTGGCCCCGCCCCCGGTCCAGACGGCATGGGGCCGCGCCGCTGCGCCGAGACCGCGGCTGCGAGTGAACCGTGCCTGCGGAGCCCTGCGCGCAGTCCTGGCGCCACCATGTCAACGTCCAGCAGTCCAGGATCGGCGGAATGCACCCCTCCGACCACAGGGGCGACCAGCCGGTCAAGGACGCGGCGGCCCATGCGGGCACGCACGAGCGAGGAGACGCTCGTTACCTCAGCCGTTGTCCCGATGGAGGCGGGCAGGATCCTGTCCAGCGAGGCCCGCAGGGAACCCAGCAGGCCCAGGGAGCGCCGGACCTCGGGGTCCCATGGATTGGCCGGGATGCCCAGGACACCCGTCTTGGGCAATTCCCGGGGGCCGTCGGGCAACTGCACCCACGCGCCACCAGGTTGCGGGGTGACGATTCTTCCGGCCAGCCCCAACTCGGTCGCGAGGTCGGCCACTGCGGTGGAACGGGTAGCAAAGGACTCGGCGCCGCTATCCAGCACCAGGCCCGCAACTGTGTGGCTTCCCACGCAGCCACCCCAGCGGTCGGTGGCTTCCAGGACAGTGACCCGACGGCCCGCCGCGGCGAGTTCCCGAGCGGCCAGGAGGCCGGATATCCCTCCGCCCACCACCAGGGCCGCCGGGGACACCCCGGCCTGCGCGTCGGGCTGCTGTCGGGAATCCGGTTCCGTGCCCAAGGGACTACTCCGGGGAAATGGAATGAATGAGCTCAACAACCCGGGTCAGGACGGCGGGATCGGTCTCCGGAGGCACCCCATGGCCAAGGTTGAGGACGTGGCCGGGCGCAGCTGAGCCGGCTTGGATGACTTCGCGCACGTGTGCCTCCAGCACCTCCCAGGGGGCGGAAAGGAGGGCGGGATCGATATTTCCCTGCAGCGGTACCGTGCCGCCGAGCCTGCGGTTCGCCTCATCGAGCGGAAGGCGGTAGTCGACGCCCACCACGTCCACGCCGACATCGCGCATGGCCACCAACAGTTCCGAGGTGCCGGTCCCGAAGTGGATCAGCGGGGCACCCAGGTGGCGGACGTGGTCCAGTGCCCGGGCAGAGGCGGGCGCGACGTATTTCGTGTAGTCCGCCAGGCCCAGGGACCCGGCCCACGAATCAAAGAGCTGTCCCGCGGAGGCGCCGGCCTCAAGCTGGGCGCGCAGGAACATTCCTGAGGCGTCGGCGGCCCAGTTGGCCAGCGCGCTCCAGGTCCCAGGATCGGCGTGCATCATGGTGCGCGGGCCGAGGTGGTCGCGTGAGGGTTTGCCTTCCACCATGTAGGCGGCGAGGGTGAACGGCGCGCCGGCGAAGCCGATCAGGGGGGTTTTGCCCAGTTCGGCGACCGTCAGGCGGACCGCTTCACGGATGGGCTCCAGGGCTTCCCAGGTCAGCTGCGGCAGGGCCGCAACGTCTTCAGCAGTACGGACCGGCTTGTCCAGCACCGGACCCACGCCGGGCACAATGTCCACGCCGACGCCGGCAAGCTTCAGCGGAATCACAATGTCCGAAAAGAAAATTGCGGCATCGACGTCGTGCCGGCGCACCGGCTGCAGTGTGATCTCGGATGCAAGCTCGGGCCGGAGGCACGAGTCAAGCATGGCCACGCCTTCACGGACCTTCAGGTACTCCGGCAGTGACCTGCCAGCCTGCCGCATGAACCACACTGGCCTGCGTGACGGCTTGCCGCCGCGGTAAGCGGTGATGAGCGGGGAATCTGCGGTGCGGCCGTCCCTGAGTGGGTGGCCGGCAGCGAGGGCGCTGTCATGGGACAGGGCACTAGGCACGGCATTGGACACAGCGGAACTGGAAGTCATGCCATCGATTGTCCCCCAAAATCGGCCCCAAAAGATAACGACAGACTGTCACCCACAGCGGCCCCGCCGGCTCCGTGGCGGGAATCACGGCCCCGCGCCGTCCGCACACGCATCCCGGGTTGTTCTACCGCGGCACGAAAAAGCTATGATTGATCTGCTGTGGTTCTTTTTTCATTGGTGGCTACACACGCCGACATCGACCTTGAGACCGTTGCTCAGTTGAGCAACGGTGCTTCCGGGATCGCCACATCCGCACTCTCCGGATCGCCGGCAGTGACGGGTGCGGTGGTGCTTGCCACCTGCAACCGCTACGAAATCTACGGTGAAGCGCCCCACGCAGATGACGTGGAGGCCGCCCGTGCGGCCCTGGTGTCCCAGATCAGCGACCTCAGCGGCCTCAACGAACAGCTCGTTTCCCGCTCCTTCAGCACCCGGACCGGCCCCGAAGTCACCCAACACCTTTTCGCCGTCAGCGCCGGGCTGGACTCAGCCGTGGTAGGCGAGCGCGAAATCGCAGGGCAGGTCCGCCGCGCCCTGATCACCGCCCAGCATGAGGGCACCGCCAGCCCGGGCCTCGTCCGGCTGTTCCAGGCCGCATCCAAGACGGCCAAGGACGTAGGTGCGCAGACCGCCCTCGGCTCCCGGGGCCTGTCCATCGTCTCGGTGGCATTGGACCTGGCCACGGACCTATCCGAAAACCCGGACTGGTCAGCCAAGAAGGTTGTGGTGTTCGGTACGGGGGCCTACGCCGGCGCCACCATGGCGCTCCTCCGCGAGCGGGGCTGCACCGACATCTCGGTGTTCTCCTCGTCCGGCCGGGCCGAAGGCTTTGTGGCCACCCGCGGCGGGACGGCACTGGACAGTGAATCGTTGCCCGCAGCCGTTGCGGCGGCCGACGTCATGATCGGCTGCAGCGGCTCGGACACCCGCGTCGAGGCAGACGAACTGGCCCAGGTCCGCGCCGGATCACCGCAGCCGCTGATCGCCATCGACCTCGCCCTCACCCATGATTTTGACCCGGAAGTAGGCGGGCTCGACGGCGTCGAATTGCTGACGCTGGAATCCGTGCGCCTGGCTGCGCCCCAGGAACAGGCCGAGTCCCTCACCCAGGCCAGCGGCATTGTCTCAGGCGCGGCCAAGGCGTTCGAGCAGGAACGGGAGGCCCGCTCGGTGGATAGCGCCATCGTGGCATTGCGCAGGCACACCATGAACGTCCTGGACGCCGAGATGGAGAAGGTCCGTGCCCGCCACGGCTGCACCGCGGCGGCGGAGGAAGTAGAGTTCGCGCTCCGCAGGATGGTCAAGCAGTTGCTGCACGTCCCCACCGTCCGCGCCCGCGAACTGGCGGCCAACGGCCAGCAGGACGACTACGTGACTGCGCTCGAAACCCTCTACGGCATCACCGTGGAGCAGCCTGCCGCGGCAGCTCAGGTCGAATGCCCGGTGGACCACAAGGGGTTGGAAAGCGCCTGACCCGGCGTTGCCCTATCACTTTTAGCTCTTAAACCACCGGTTTGGCGACCAAAAGTGATAGCGCAACGGGCTAGTAGACGGGCTTCTGCGGCTCCACGTCGCGCACCCACGCCAGGATTCCGCCGTCGAGATGGCTGACCCGCTGGTAACCGGCCTTCCGGGCCGCTTCCAGGACATTAGCCGAACGCGCACCCGACTTGCAGTGGAATACGATCTCCTTGTCCTGCGGCAGCTCAACCCAGGCCTCACCGGCGAGGATCCTGCCCTGCGGGATCAATACGGAGCCGTCGATGCTGACGATGTCGTGTTCGCCGGTTTCCCGGACGTCCACCAGGTCGAAATCCTTCAGGCCCGCCTTACGGGACGCCAGCATGGTGGCCAACTGGGTCGCCGTAATGCTGTGCTCGTTGTCCGCTGAGGCGGCTGGCGTGATGCCGCAGAAGGCCTCATAATCCGTCAGTTCCGTAATGGGTTCCGCAGCAGGGTCCTTGGAGACACGGATCTCGCGCCAGCTTCCGCCCAGCGCATCGAACAGTGCCACGCGGCCCAGGAGTGAACGCCCGACGCCGGTAATCAGCTTCACTGCCTCGGTGACCATGAGCGAGCCGACGGCGGCGCAGAGCATGCCGAACACGCCACCCTCGCCGCACGACGGCACGGACCCCGCCGGTGGCGCCTCCGGGTATAGATCGCGGTAGGTGGGTCCGTGCTTTTCCCAGAACACGCTCACCTGGCCGTCGAAGCGGAAGATCGATCCCCACACGTAGGGTTTGCCCAGGATGGCCGCGGCGTCGTTCACCAGGTAGCGGGTGGCAAAGTTATCCGCCCCGTCGAGGATCAGGTCATACTCCGCGAACAGCTCCAGCGCGTTGGAGGAGTCCAGCCGGACGTTGTGCAGGCGGACGTCCACCAGCGGGTTCAGTGCCGCGATCGCATCGCGGGCAGATTCAATCTTGGGCCGTCCCACATCGGCCACGCCGTGGATCACCTGGCGCTGCAGGTTGCTGAGGTCAACGTCGTCGTCGTCGATGATCCCCAGGGTCCCCACGCCGGCCGCCGCGAGATAGAGAAGCGCCGGCGAACCCAGCCCCCCGGCCCCGATGACAAGCACTTTCGCGTTCTTTAGCCGCCGCTGTCCGAGGGCACCGATCTCGGGAATGATGAGGTGCCGTGAATAGCGCTCCACCTCGGCGGGGGTCAAATCACCCGCGGGCTCCACCAGCGGTTCAAGCGAAATAGAGGAAACATTTGCGGTGAATGTCGAAGCCATACTTCAATGTATGCCCCGAGATACCGCGAGGTCATATTACCCCGCAGTAAAGTGGAGGTAACTGCAATGGAAAGTAGGGCAACTGTGGTCCACGAAGCACGGGCTGACCGGGCGTCCGTCGGCGAACCGCCGGCACCTCAACGCACCGCGGGCCAGCGGTCCGCCCGACTTCCCCGGGATGAACGCCGGGCACAGCTCCTCACAGCGGCCCAGGAAGTCTTTGTCGCCAACGGCTACCACGGCGCCGCCATGGATGAAATCGCCGAAACAGCCCATGTGAGCAAACCCGTGCTGTACCAGCACTTTCCCTCCAAACGCGAGTTGTACCTGGCCCTGTTGGACAGCCATCTCAGCTCGCTGACGGACCTGATGCTCGGGGCCCTCAGCTCCACGGTTGACAATAAGGAACGCGTCCAGGCCGTGATGCGCGCCTATTACCGGTTCATTGCCAGCGACGACCAGGCCCACCGCCTGGTTTTCGAGTCGGACCTCATCAACGATCCCGACGTCAGCTCCCGCCTTGAGACCTTCAACAAAACATTCGCCGACGCCGTCGCCCGGGTTATTGCCGAGGACACCAAGCTGCCCCATCTGGAAGCACAGCTCCTGGGGCGGGGCCTGGCGGGGATGGCCCAGGTCAGCGCCCGGTACTGGCTGGAAACCGACGGCAACCTTGACCTCGATGTGGCCAGCGACCTCATCTACCGTTTAGCTTGGCGCGGAATCTCTCGCTTCCCCAAAGAGACCTAGACTACAAATAAGAGAACCCAAGAAACTTTGATTGGCTGGGAGGCCCCCTTTTGGAAATTAAGATTGGCATTCAGAACATTGGCCGCGAAATCGTGCTGGAATCGGCGCAGGACGCCGACTCCGTGGCTACGGTCGTTGAAGAAGCCATCACCAAGGGCACCGAACTCCGCCTGAAGGACGACAAAGGACGTATTATCATCGTTCCCGGAAACGCCCTGGGCTACGTCGAAATCGGCGCGGAAGAAGCCCGCAAGGTCGGCTTCGGGCAGTTCTAGCAGCCGACCCACCGCCTAAAACGGCGAATACCCCCGCTTTGAGGAGATTCGATGCTTTCGCTGACGATTGTTGTACTGGTAACCGTGGCCGCAGGCTTTATTGTCTGGGCCAATGACAAACGGCACGCCAAGTACGGCATGGGGCTGCCCGCGGGGGTTGCCGCGGCGGTCGGCGCGCTGAGCTGGATCATCTTCATTGCCGCAGGCTTCGGCTACCAGCCGGGCCTGACCTGGATTCCGTGGGTGCTGCCCATGGTGCTGGGGTCAGCGGCCGCGGTGGGTGCTGCGGTGTACCTCGGACGCACCAGGTCGCACTACGACACCTTGCGGCTGACCGCGGCGCTCAAGCTCTAGCCAGGCTCAACCCGCCGGCTGACGTCCTGCCTCCGTGCACAGGCAGAGCCGGTTTCCCTGTGAATCCGTGACCACCACCCAGTCGGGTGCGTGGTCACGGTTCATTAATGCTCCGGTAGCCACAGTCTTCTCCAGGACGGCACCCGACTCCGCGCGGCTTCGATGGATGTCCAGGTGCATCCTGCTGCTGTTGGGGGTGGGCGTCTCCTGGAACCACACCGACGGGCCGCGTCCGTGAGGATCCACCAGGTCCGTGCCGGGGCCCTTTTTGTATCCCAGTGCGACGCGCCACACCTCGGAGATTTCAGTGGCGTCCGTCGTGTCGATCCCCACCTCAACGGTCCGGTGCAGTCCCGGTTCCGCTGTTGCTCCGGCGTCTGCTGCGGCAGCACTCGCCGCACCAGCCGCCCTCACATCCCGGGAAGTCACCACGCCGCCAGCGTCATGGGAGGTGTACCGCAGGAACACACGGTTGTACCGCCAGTCCAGGTCCGGGTGGTGGTTTTGTTCTTCGGCGAGGCGTCCGACGTCGGCTATCAGCCGCAAGGCCGCGGCCGCCGTCGGCGTTTTAAACACAGTCACGAACCCGCCGAGGCGGTACCGCCAGTCCGGGAGGCCAGCCAGCGCTTCATCGATGGCTGACCTGCTGAGTGTGTCTTCAGTGCCCGCCACGGCTGGCTCCTCGGGTTGATCCTTGAGGGCACGCCCGGTGGCCGGCCGCGGCGGAATCGGGTCAGAGGAACTCTGCCCGGCCTTCCATGGCTGAGGATGCCAGGGCGTGCTCACGGCGCGGTATCCGCCCGGCCGCTTTCGCCAGCCTACCGGCGATCACAGCGTGTTTGAAGGCCTCCCCCATGAGTGCCGGGTTCTGGGCGCGTGTGACAGCGGTAGCCAGCAGGACGGCGTCGCAACCCAGTTCCATGGCAAGGGCAGCGTCCGAGGCAGTCCCTATGCCGGCGTCCAGCACCACGGGCACCGACGCACGGGACACGATGAGTTCGATGTTGTGCGGGTTGAGGATGCCCAGCCCGGTGCCGATGGGCGATCCCAGTGGCATGACCGCCGTCGCGCCGAGGTTTTCGAGCCGCAGGGCCAGGACGGGGTCGTCGTTGGTGTAGGCGAACACCTTGAAGCCCCGGTTGACGAGCTGTTCAGTCGCGTCCACGAGCTCAACGGCGTCCGGCAGGAGGGTCTGTTCGTCGGCGATGACCTCAAGCTTGACCCAGTCTGTTTCCAGCGCCTCGCGGGCCAGTTCAGCCGTCATCACGGCATCCCGCGCAGTGAAGCAGCCGGCAGTGTTGGGCAGGACCCGGATGCCATGGTCCAGCAGGAGCTGGAAAAGGGAGCCGGTTTCGGCTGGCGAGTATCGCCGCATGGCGACGGTGGTCAGCTCCGTCCCGGAGGCCAGCAGGGCCGCGCCCAGCCCATCAAGGCTTGGCGCGCCGCCGGTGCCCATGATCAGGCGGGAGCCGAGCTCGACGCCGTCGATCACGAGCGCGTCCGGGTGCCCGGTCGGGTTAACGGTATTGATGGTTTCGGTCATGGTTCAGCCTCCCTGGACTGCTGTGACCAGTTCGACGTCGTCACCTTCGGCGAGTGCCGTGACGTACCACTGGCTGCGGGGTACTACTTCGGAGTTGTGTGCCACTGCCACACCCAGTTTTTGCCCGTCGGTGGCCTGCCCATTCGCAGCAAGTGGACGGCCGGTGACCTGGCTGACCAGGGTGGTAATTGACGCGCCGTCGGACACGCTGTGCTGCAAACCGTTGAGGGTGATGTTCATGCTGTTTCCTTGGTGGGTTGGAGGATGGCGGCGCGGCGTGTGGAGAATCTGGCCGGACTGAACGGGAGCCAGCGCGGGTCTGTGCGTCCATCCATGAGGTCCCGGCAGATGGCGGCGGCTGCAGGGGTCAACAGCACACCGTGGCGGAAAAAACCGGTCGCCACGATCAGGCCATCCACCGGTCCGTGGTTCCCTGGGAGGTGGACGCGGCCCAGCAATGGAGCGTTATCCGGCGTAGCAGGACGCGCCCGGGCTGTACTTTCCAGCAGTTCCAGCTCGGCGACCGCCGGCACCAGGACCTGGGCATCGCGAAGCAGCTGGTAGACGCCGCCTGCCGAGACGCCGCCAGCCGACGTTCCTGTGCCGTCCTGGCGGCGCTCCGGACTGGATGCTGCCAACGCGTCCTCGCGCTGGGTGGCACCGATGACCACAGTGCCGTCACGCCTTGGAACGATGTAGACGGGAACACCGTGGACCAGTCCGCGGACAGTAGCGGTGACCAGAGGACGGAGATGCTCAGGGACGCGCAGCCGGAGAATGTCGCCGTGCACGGGGCGCAGCGGCAGCTGGAGTCCATCGGGCAGCCCGCCCAACGACGCCGCTCCGAGCCCGTTGGCCACGATGGTTTCCCTGGCGGTCACCGATCCCCCACCGGCCAGCCGGACACCTGCGACCCGGCCGTCTTTCCAGGCCAGCGACGACGCACGGTCGGCAACGGCGAATCCGTGTTCGGCTCCTGCGACCGCGGATCCTGAATCCTCCCTGTGGCTGGCCAAAGCCTCCCGCAGGCACGCCACCAGCTTCCGCGGATCCACCTGGTGGTCAGCGGGAATGTCCAGGGCGCAGGAGATCGCGGGGCTCAGGAGGGCTTCGCGGCTGCGGGCCTCGCGCACCGTCAGTGGTTCAACGTCCAGCCCGTGGGCCCGCTGGACTGATCGGAGGTTCATCAGCGCACGGCGGTCGGCCGCGTCCGCGCCGATGGCCAGCGTGGGGGTGGGCAGGTACCCTGCATCGCCGGGAACGTCCCGGGCCAGGTCCGCCGCGAAGGCCGGCCACAGCCGGGACGATTCAAGCATCAGCTCCAGGAGTTCTTCCTCCTGGTAGTGCAACTCACTTACCGGGGCGAGCATGCCTGCCGCAGCCCAGGAGGCGCCGGAACCGGGGGCATCATCGATGACCACCACAGAACGGCCCGAGCGCCTGGCTTCCCAGGCTATGCCGTGCCCGATCACACCCCCGCCGATAACGGCGACGTCGGCGGAGAGGTCGGCGAGAGCGTCATTGGGGGCGCCGGCCGAGGGACTGCCGGTTGGCGGGATCATGTGGTTCCTTCCCTACGCCGGTACTAGCCGGATCAGGTCAAGCGGTCGGCTCTGACGCCCTCTCAGCCCGGCGCTTTATGACAGCTGCCGCGGGCTCCCGCAGTACCTGCCCAGTTTAGAGGAACTACTCTGGTTTCCATGAACGCAGCCCTTCCTGACAGCATTGCCGTCGCCAACAACCCCCTCCCTTCCACGAGCCATGCTGCGCCCCTGGGCGATGCCCGGCTGTACCTGTGCACGGATGCCCGTAAGGATCGCGGTGACTTCGCCGGTTTTGTTGATGCGGCCTTCGCCGGGGGCGTGGACATCATCCAGCTCCGCGACAAGACGATTGAGGCAGCAGAGGAGCTGGACCTGCTGGCGGTACTGAAGGAGTCCGCCCTGCGCCATGGGCGGCTGTGGGCGGTCAATGACCGGGCCGACGTCGCGGTGCTCTCAGGTGCCCCGGTGTTCCATATTGGCCAGAAGGACCTGCCGCTGAAGGCTGCACGCACCTTGTTGAACGGCAATGCAGCCATCGGTCTGTCCACCCACACAACCTCACAGATCGACGGCGCGGTCTCGGCCTCGGCCGCAGTCACTGCCGCGCCCACTGGGCTGGACTATTTCTGTGTTGGTCCGGTCTGGGCCACCCCCACCAAGCCCGGCCGGGCCGCCGTCGGGCTCGACCTCCTCAGGTACGCCGCGGGGGCAGTCAAACAGGCGGGGTCCGTGCCCGGCGTGGCAGAGGTACCCTGGTTCGCCATTGGGGGCGTGGACCTGGGCAACGTGGAGCAGGTAGTGGAAGCGGGCGCCCGCCGGATCGTTGTGGTCCGGGCCATCACCGAAGCCGCCGATCCCGCAGAGGCCGCCGCGGCACTGCTTCGGGCCCTGGACACCGCCGGCGCCTAGGACTCCGGCCCCGGAGACGGGATGGCGTGCATTATCAGCGGAAATCGGGCTAACCTGAATTTCGTGTCACATCATCGGCTGGCCCCAAATGTCCACGAGCACACCAATGCCCTCGAGGAGGCACTGAGTGCGCTGCGGACCGAGCTGGAGCTACCGGGCGACTACCCTGCCGACGCCGTCCGAGATGCGGAAGCCGCTGTCTCCTCAAGGCAACTGCCTGATGCCGACCTGACAGGCATTGATTTCCTCACTATTGATCCTGAGTCCTCCACCGATCTAGACCAGGCCCTGTTTATTGAGCGCGCCGGTAGCGGCTATCGAGTCCTCTACGCCATCGCAGATGTACCCGCATTCGTGGTGCCCGGCGGGCCGCTGGACGCCGAGACCCGCCGCCGGGGACAGACGTTCTACGCGCCCGATGGCCGCATCCCGCTTCATCCGGAGGTCATCAGCGAGGGGGCCGGCAGCCTCCTGGCAGGCCAGCTCTGCTCTGCCTTTGTGTGGGACTTCCACCTGGACCAGGCTGCCCAGGTCAGGTCCGTTTCGGTCCAAAGGGCACGGGTCCGCAGCCGGGCCAAGCTCAGCTACAAGGGCGCCCAGGCTGAACTCGACGCCGGAACGGCCTCGCCGGTGTTGGAGCTCCTTAAGGAAGTGGGCCTGAAGCGTGTTGAGCTGGAGCGGGAACGCGATGGCGCGAGCCTGAACATGCCCGAGCAGGAGATCGTGCAGCTTCCCGACGGCGGCTACCGGATCGCCGCTGCTCCCCAGCTCCCGGTCGAGGACTGGAACGCCCAGATCTCGCTCATGACAGGAATGGCTGCGGCCACCCTGATGCTTGAGGGCAAAGTCGGCATCCTGCGGACCATGCCCGCCCCTGACGAACGGTCCCTGGGGCACTTCCGGCTGCAGACCGAGGTTCTGGGCAAGCCCTGGGACGGGAAAGCGGGCTACGGGGAGTATCTCCGCACGCTTGACCCCACGGATCCACGGCAGCTGGCCATCATGCATTCGGCGGGAATGCTTTTCCGTGGTGCCAGTTATACGGCGTTCGACGGCGAAATCCCCAATGATGCCCGCCAGTCCGCGATCGGAGCCGCTTACGCCCACACCACCGCTCCGCTCCGCCGGCTGGTGGACCGCTTTGTCCTGGTCATCTGTGAGGCACTCAGCAACGGCAGCCCCGTCCCGGCCTGGGCGCGGGAAGCGCTGCCCTCCCTGCCGGTGATCATGGCCGGTTCCGATCAGCTGGCTGCCAGGATGGAGCGCCTTGCGCTGGACACCGTGGAGGCCGCCCTGCTGGTCAACCATGTGGGCCAGGAATTCGACGCGATCGTCATTTCAGGGTCCAAGCCGCAAAAGGACAACGGCAAAAACGGCAATGGCTCCAACGGTAACGGCAATGGAAGGAACGGGAACGGCCCTTCCGGAATCATCCAGATAGCCGAGCCTGCCGTCACGGCCCGCTGTGCCGGTGACCTCGAATCCGGCACCAAAGTCCGGGTCCGGCTTCTCTCCTCGGACATCGCCACGCGGGAAGTGCATTTCGAGCTCGTCGGGTAGGCGCCGGGGCGGCCGAAAGGGGCAAAGCCGGGTTTAAGACTCCTTGCCGGTAGACTGAAGAAGTAGATATGGATGCCCGGTCGTTGATTTCCTTGATTTTGAATTCAACAAGCCCGCCCCTACGCGATCTTGAGATACGCCCGCTGGTCACCAGTGCCAGCAATTAGATAGCCCGCGATCGGCTTCCACTGGATTTGCTTGCGCGCTTCGAGCGTGCTCCGGAACGGCCACGTTGGCCGGCCCGTTGAGCAGGCAGCGCCAATGCCCAAATGAATAAGGAAACTCACCTGTGAGTGAATTGCATACCCACCAGCTCCTGATTGACGATTCCGGCACCGAGGTCATCGAGCCGGAAGAAACCATTATCTCGGACGAAAAGCCCCATGAGATCGAGGAGAAATCCTTCGCAGACTTCAACGTCCGCGCCGATATCGTGGAGTCCCTCGCCGATGCCGGGATCACCCACCCGTTCCCGATCCAGGCCATGACACTGCCGGTGGCGCTCTCGGGCCACGACATCATCGGACAGGCCAAAACCGGAACCGGCAAGACCCTCGGCTTCGGCATCCCCGCGCTGCAGCGCGTCGTGGGCCGTGACGATCCAGGCTTCGACAAGCTCGCCGTCCCGGGCGCCCCGCAGGCGCTGGTGATCGTTCCCACCCGCGAGCTCGCCGTGCAGGTAGCCAACGACCTCCAGACCGCCTCCCGCAAGCGCAATGCCCGCATCGCCACCATTTATGGCGGCCGCGCCTACGAGCCGCAAGTCGAAGCCCTGCAGAACGGCGTCGAAGTTGTCGTCGGTACCCCCGGCCGGCTCATTGACCTTTACAAGCAGAAGCACCTGAGCCTCAAGAACGTCAAGATCGTCATCCTCGACGAAGCCGACGAAATGCTGGACCTCGGATTCCTCCCGGATGTGGAAACGCTGATCGCCGGCACGCCTGCGGTCCGCCAGACGCTCCTGTTCTCAGCCACGATGCCCGGGCCGGTCATTGCGATGGCTCGCCGCTACATGACCCAGCCCACCCACATCCGTGCGGCCGACCCCGACGACGAGGGGCTCACCAAGCGCGATATCCGCCAGCTCATCTACCGTGCCCACAGCATGGACAAGATCGAGGTCGTGGCGCGCATCCTGCAGGCTCGTGGCCGTGGCCGCACCATCATCTTCACCAAGACCAAGCGGACCGCCGCCAAGGTGGCAGAGGAGCTGGTGGACCGCGGGTTCGCGGCTGCCGCCATCCACGGTGACCTCGGCCAGGGTGCCCGCGAACAGGCCCTCCGGGCTTTCCGCAACAACAAGGTGGACGTCCTGGTGGCCACGGACGTCGCCGCCCGCGGCATCGACGTCGACGACGTCACCCACGTCATCAACTACCAGTGCGTTGAAGACGAAAAGATCTACCTGCACCGCGTGGGCCGCACCGGCCGCGCCGGGAACAAGGGTACGGCCGTCACGTTTGTGGACTGGGACGACATGCCCCGCTGGGGCCTCATCAACAAGGCACTCGGCCTCAGCGTACCGGAGCCCGTTGAGACGTACTCTTCCTCCCCGCACCTCTATGAGGAGCTGGACATTCCGGAGGGAACCAAGGGCCGGCTGCCGCGCAACAAGCGAACCCTTGCCGGTGTTAACGCCGAAGTCCTGGAGGACCTGGGCGAGACCGGCAAGAAGAACTCCCGCAGCAGCGGACGTGACGGTGCACGTGACGCGGCGAAGGACAGCGGACGCGACAGCAGCCGCGACCGCGCACGCTCATCCAGCCGCCGCAGCGGAACTGATACGGCCCCCCGCTCAGGTGAGCGCCGCCGTCGTACCTCCGACGCGGCGACTGCAGGCACCGGCCCCGCCACGGAACCGGCGGCTACAGCCCCGGCCGAAGGGGACCAGTCGCGCACCCGCCGCAGCCGGACACGCACCCGCCGCCGCAACGGCGAAGTGGTGGCCGGCAGCGACAACGGCGCACAGCCGGGCAGCGCCGAGGCCTAAAAGCCTCAATGACTGAATCTGTCTGGGCGCCGGACGGCAGCAACCTGGTGGTACACGCGGACAACGCGGAATTCCTCCCCTCGCTGCCGGACGGCGCCTTCACACTCATTTACGTGGACCCGCCGTTCAACACCGGCCGGGCCCAGCAGCGCCAGGAAACGCGGATGGTGGTCAACGCCGAAGGTTCCGGAGACCGCGTGGGCTTCAAGGGACGTTCCTACGACACCATCAAAGGCGCCCTGCACCGTTACGACGACGCCTTCAGCGACTATTGGTCCTTCTTGGAGCCGCGGCTCGTGGAGGCCTGGCGGCTGTTGGCGGACGACGGCACGCTGTACCTTCACCTGGACTACCGCGAAGTGCACTATGCCAAGGTCATGCTGGACGCCATCTTCGGCCGGGAATGCTTCCTGAACGAGATCATCTGGGCCTACGACTACGGGGCGAGGGCCAAGTTCCGCTGGCCCACCAAGCACGACAACATCCTGGTGTATGTGAAGAACCCGGCGAAATACCATTTCGACAGTGCCGAGGTGGACCGGGAGCCGTACATGGCGCCGGGGTTGGTCACGCCCGCCAAACGCGAGCTCGGCAAGCTGCCCACTGACGTCTGGTGGCACACCATCGTCTCGCCCACCGGCAAGGAAAAAACCGGCTACCCCACGCAGAAGCCTGAGGGCCTTGTCCGCCGGGTGGTTGCCGCGTCTAGCCGGCCCGGAGACTGGTGCCTGGACTTTTTCGCCGGTTCCGGCACGCTCGGTGCGGTGGCCGCCAAACTGGACAGGAAGTTTGTGTGCGTGGACCAGAACCAGCCAGCCATCGACGTCATGGCCAAACGGTTGGGCACCCGCGCGACGTTTACGTCGTTCCCCCCCAACTAGGTCGCAGCTAATGTCGTTTTGAGCCTCCAATACGACATTAACTGCGACCTAGATTCGTCGCTGGTTCGGCTAGCAGGTTTCCATCAGCTGGATTCCGTGATCTCTCTGCCGGTTGTCCAGGACCGCTCCGTTGGAGTCGCAAATGGCGTTGACCAACAGGGCAAAGCCTTCACCGTTCTGGAAGTTGCCATTGTTGCCAGCGCCTTCCGGGACAGTTCCTGGCGGCAGGAACACCCAAGCACCCGCCTCCAGTACGTACGCCCAGTTGCCCTGCACGTGGACGTTGATGTTAGGGCCGGGAATGAAGATGAAGTCGCTGCCCGTGTAGGCCGACCGGCTGACGTTGGAACAGTCCAGCGCATTGGCTGCCGTGGGGACAAACATAAAGAGTGCGGCCAGGCCAGCCGCGGCGAATGATTTCCTGAACATGGTTTCTCTCCGTCTACCGTACGAAATGTTGCATGGCGACGAGACCTTTTGGCGATGAACACCACCCCCGGCAAGCGCAAGACTACTCAGCCCGGAGCGTTAGTCAAGATGTGCGGAACTCCCGCGCACTACTGCCGTCCCGGTGGCCAGCTCCTCGATCCGCGCCAGCACCTGGGGCGTCGTCAGGTTCTCTCCCAGCAGGTTGGGTTTGCCGGTGCCGTGGTAGTCGGACGAACCTGTAACCAGGAGTCCATGCTTAGCCGCGAGGCCCCTCAGGTATTCACGGCCGGCCTCAGGATTGTCCCTGTGGTCGATCTCCAGGCCCACCAGGCCGGCGTCGATCATCTCCTGGTACGTGCGCTCCCCCACGATCCGTCCACGTGCGGAAGCCACCGGATGCGCAAAGACGGGGACGCCGCCGGCGGCACGGACAAGTTCGACGGCGGTTGCGGGGTCGGGTGCGTAGTGCTGGACGAAGTAGCGCGAATGGGAAGTCAGGATGGAGGTGAAGGCCTCTGAACGGTCCGCCACTACACCGGCGGCCACGAGCGCATCCGCGATGTGGGGGCGCCCCAGCGTGGCACCGGGTGCCACATGATGGATGACGTCGTCCCACGTCAGCGGATAGTCCTCCGCAAGCAGGGTGACCATGCGCTCGGCGCGGGTAAGGCGGGCGTCCTTGGCCTTCGTGATCTCCTCCAACAGCCCTGGGTGGTCAGGATCGTGCAGGTAGCTCAGCAGGTGCACGCTGATCCCCTCCGCCGTCCGGCAGGAGACCTCCATGCCCGGAACGAGCGCCACGCCGAATTGCACGGCTGCGGCCGAGGCTTCGGCCCAGCCATCCGTGGAGTCGTGGTCTGTCAGCGCGACGACATCCAGCCCTGCGCGGGCGGCCGAGGCCATCACATCGGCGGGTGTTTCCGTGCCGTCGGAAACATTGGAGTGGGCATGCAGGTCAATCCTCACCTGCCCAGCCTAGTTGACCGCGTTCGCGCAGCCGCGTAGCTGGTGAGACGATGGTGCCGTGAACGATGCCGAAAACACCCTGAACTCTGCTTCCCAGCCCCTCGAAGAGCGCGTCAACAACCGCTCGCAGCGGCCCAGTTCCGATGCCTTCAAGGCCTTTATGGCCAGCAATTGGGCGCCTTCCACTAAGGAACTGCCGGCGCGCGATACCGTAGCCAGTTACGCCGCGACCCGGCGAAGGACCATCTCTGACCAGTTCAAAGGCGAACGCCTGGTCATTCCCGCCGGCCCGCTGAAGGTGCGCTCCAACGACTGCGACTACCGCTTCCGCCCGCACTCCGCATTCGCCCACCTCACCGGCCTGGGCCTGGACCACGAGCCGGACGCCGTACTCATCCTCGAACCTGTCGGAGAAGGAAAGGGCGACGACGGCGGGCACCACCATGCCACGCTGTACTTCCGCCCGCTGGCCGGCCGGGACACCGAACAGTTCTACGCCGACTCGCGATCCGGCGAGTTTTGGATCGGCGCCCGTCCCACCCTGGCTGAGTTTGAAGCACGGTTGGGCCTTCCCACCGCGCACATTGACGCGCTCGAAACCGCGATCACGAAGAATGTGGGCGCTCCCGAGATCGGCGGGATCTCCATTCGCCTGGTCCGCAAGGTGGACGAGAACATCGATGCCCTGGTGGACACGGCCCGTTACAACACAGCCAAGGACCCGGACAACCTGGACCTCGCGGTCCTCGATGCGCTGGATGAGAAGCTGTCCGAAGCCCTGTCCGAGCTTCGCCTCCTGAAGGACGAGTGGGAGATTGAGCAGATGAAGACGGCAGTCGCGGCCACGGTCGAAGGCTTTGTGGAAGTGGTCAAGTCCCTTCCCCGTGCCCTGACCCATGACCGCGGCGAGCGGGTTGTGGAAGGCGCGTTCTTTGCGCGTGCCCGCGAGATCGGCAACGAACTCGGTTACGACACCATCGCGGCCTCGGGCAACAACGCCACCGTGCTGCACTGGACGCGCAACACCGGCAGCATCAACGCCGGGGAGCTCCTGCTCCTGGACGCGGGAGTGGAAGCCGACTCCCTGTACACCGCCGACATCACCCGCACCCTGCCTGCCAACGGCATGTTCAGCGAGATCCAACGCAAGGTCTACGAAGCGGTCCTCGACGCCGCCGACGCCGGGTTCGCCGCCGCCCGGCCCGGGGCCAAGTTCCGGGACATCCACACCGCAGCCACGACGGTCCTGGCCGAGCGGCTCGCTGAGTGGGGCCTGCTGCCCGTCAGCGTGGAGGAAGCGGTCAGTCCCGAGGGGCAGCAGCACCGCCGCTGGATGCCGCACGGCACCAGCCACCACCTCGGACTGGACGTGCACGACTGCGCACAGGCCAGACGGGAGCTGTACCTGGATGGCATCCTGACCGAGGGCATGGTGTTCACTATCGAACCGGGCCTGTATTTCAAGAACGAGGACCTGGGCATCCCGGAGGAGTACCGCGGCATCGGAGTCCGGATCGAGGACGACGTCCTGATGACGGCCAATGGCCCCATCAACCTCAGTGCCGCGCTGCCCCGCAAGGCCGACGACGTCGAGTCCTGGATGGCCGGCATCTATCGGGAAGCCAACGGCGAAGGCAGCCAGCAGGCCCCCGCATAGCCCGCTGCGGCTATATACGCCAACGGACACCTAAGCCCCTGGGGTTTAGGTGTCCGCTCGCGTTTAAAGCCGTGGGCGTAACGACTAGGAGCCTGCTTCGTCCCGGTTCCTGTCCGGTGCCACGTCTGGCTGCCGCGCAGGCTGCCCGGAGTCCGGGTGGTCGCTGCCGGGCCCGGCGTTGTTGGCGGGTGAGGCAGGCGCGGGGTTATCGCTGACACGCACGCCGTACTGCGGCCGGCCATCGGGCAGGTCAGGATAGCGAACCGCCGAGACGGGGGCCGGAGCAGGCTGCGCCTGGCCCTCGGCCGGCTGGCCTGGTTGTGCGGCCGCAGCGGGGCCGCCCTGAGTGCCGGGGCCCTGCTGTCCGTACGGATCGTTCCAGCTGGCCGGCCTCACGGGAGCCTGCCCTTGCTGGTGACCGGGCTGTTGGCCGGGCGCCTGCCCCGGCTGCTGGTAAGGCTGGTTGTGGTAGTCGCCCTGCGTGTATGGCCTCGGCCCGGCAGCGGCGTCGGACCGTGTCATCGGCAGCTGCTGGAGCAGCCGCCGGGCTTCGTGGGCTGCCTCTGGCGAAACCACCACGTCATAGCTTGTGGCCACCACTTGGCTGGTAGAGGTGAAGTCACGCTTTCCCCGCTGCATGGCGTAGGTGACAATGCCGAACAGCATAAAGAAGGCGGCACCCATCAACACGGACGTCAGGATGGAGAAGTAACCCGGGGACGGTGCGAAGAAGGACAGCATCACGCCGACGAACAGACCGAACCACATGCCGCTCAGCGCCCCCGACAATGCCACGCGGGGGTAGCTGAGGCGTCCCGTCACGCGCTCCACCATCTTGAGCTCGTTGCCCACGATGGACACCATCTGGACCGGGAACTGCTGGTCAGCGAGATAGTCCACAGCCTTCTGGGCATCCAAGTAGGACGTGTAGGAACCCACGGTGTCACCTGTGGGGACGGTGCGGGACTCGTCCACGCCGTTGGACCCGCCGGCCTTCGGACCACCAAAAATGTTTGACATAACTCCATTCTTGCCTATCAGCATGTGTGCCGCCTGTAAATTCAGCTAAAAGAGAGCAGACTCGGTAGCCTGTAGACGTGAGCACAAATCTTTCGCGCGTCTTCGTTGCGCGCCTTCTGGGTCTTGACGTCTTCGACCCGCTGGGCGACCGTCTGGGCCGGTTGCGCGATGTTGTGGTGCTCTCGCGCGGAAGCCGGGGCGCCCCCCACGTGGTAGGCATCGTCGTCGAAGTTCCGGGTAAGAAACGCGTTTTTGTGCCGATGACGCGCATTACCTCGATCGACCAGACCCAGATCATCTGCACCGGCCTGGTCAACCTCAGGCGATTTGAGCAGCGCGGCGCCGAGACACTGGTAGTGGCGGAAATGTTTGACCGCCGGGTAACGCTCAGGGACGGCAGCGGTGACGCCACCATCGAGGACATCGCCATGGACCAGCACCGTTCCCGGGACTGGTTCGTCAGCAAGCTGTTTGTCCGCCGGGGCCATTCCCTCTCGCCCCTGAGCCGCCTGCGCCGCAACGAGACCATGATCATCGACTGGGCCGACGCCCTCCAGGGTGCCCGTACCGAGCCCCAGGCCGCAACGCAGTTCGTAGCAAACCATGAAGACCTAAAGCCCGCGGACTTCGCCGAGGCGCTGCAGGAGATGAGCGATAAGCGCCGCTTCGAGGTAGCCAGTGAACTCCAGGACGAACGTCTCGCCGATGTCCTGCAGGAGCTCCCGGAGGATGACCAGGTGGAGATCCTTTCGGCCCTTGATGTCCAGCGCGCCGCTGACGTCCTCGAAGAAATGGACCCGGACGACGCCGCCGACCTCCTCGGCGAACTGCCAACCGCCCAGGCCGAAGAACTGCTGCAGCTGATGGAGCCCGAAGGCGCCGAAGACGTCCGGCGCCTGCTCGAATATGACGAGGATACCGCTGGCGGCCTGATGACGCCGGTGCCGGTGATCCTGCCCCCGGAGGCGACCGTCGCCGAAGCCCTGGCCCACGTCCGGCGCGAGGAACTCTCGCCCGCCCTGGCTTCGTCCATCTTCATCGCCAGGCCACCGCTCGAGACTCCGACCGGCCGATTCCTGGGCGTCGTGCACATCCAGCAGCTCCTGCGATTCCCACCCTTCGAGCCCTTGGGGAACCTCGTGGACAAAAACCTGGAGCCGTTGTCGGACCAGGCCCACATCAGCGAAGTCGCCAGGACGCTCGCTACCTACAACCTGAACTCCCTGCCCGTGGTCAATGATGACGGCCGGCTCGTGGGGGCGGTGACTGTTGATGACGTTTTGGATCATCTGTTACCGGATGATTGGCGCGCCCATGATGGCGAAGCCCCGATAAGAAGGCTCGGTGGCCGCATTGGCTGACAATACCGCTCCCAAGAATCCCGGCCAGCGCGGCACAGGGAAGGCAGCAAACAAAGGAAGCCTCGACACACCCCTGAGCGGCCGCAAGCGGATCCTGCCCAAGTTCTCCCCCGATCCGGACGCTTTCGGCCACGCAACCGAAGGTTTTGCCCGGTTCATGGGTACGCCCCAGTTCCTGGTCTACATGACAGTCTTCGTCGTCATCTGGCTGGTCTGGAACACCTGGGCACCGCTGGAGTGGCAATTCGACTCCCGCGCCCTCGGCTACACCTTGCTGACGCTGATGCTTTCGCTGCAGGCGTCCTATGCTGCACCCCTGCTGCTGCTGGCCCAGAACCGGCAGGATGACCGCGACCGCGTCTCGCTGCAGCAGGACCGCCAGCGCGCTGAACGCAACCTGTCCGATACCGAATACCTGACCCGTGAGCTCGCCTCGCTACGGATCGCACTTCGCGAGGTGGCCACACGCGACTACGTCCGCGCGGAGCTGCGTTCATTGCTGGAGGACATGCTGGAGGCCCAGGAGGAACTGCGGACGCACGACCCCTCCGGGGCCGGCAGCCACGAATCACCGCGGGACAAGGTCAAGGAGAAGCTGAAGGAGAAACGGGATCGGCAGCGGAGCCCCCGCACGCAGCAGATCCCCCGGGTCAAGCCCAGTCACGCCGCCCAGCAACCCGCCGTACCGCCGCAGCCCCCCGAAACCCGTACAACCCCGGAAGTCGAGTAAACGCCTGCATGTCTGAATCCCTGCACCAGGCGGTTAATACTGCCCTGGCCACCGTCATCGACCCTGAACTCCGCCGCCCCATCACGGAGCTGGGCATGGTGGACTCGGTGGAGATTTCCGACGACGGCCGTGTTCGGCTTGCCGTGCTGCTCACCATCGCCGGTTGTCCCCTCCGCGACACCATTACGTCCGACGCCGAAAAGGCGCTGTCCGCGGTTCCCGGGGTCACCGCCGTCGAGGTTGAACTGAAGGTCATGAACCAGGCCCAGCGCGACGCCCTGAAGGAACAGCTGCGCGGCGCCGGCGGCCAGCGCGGCATCCCCTTCAACCAGCCCGGTTCGCTGACCAAAGTCTTCGCCGTGGCCAGCGGCAAGGGCGGCGTAGGGAAGTCTTCCGTCACCGTTAACCTGGCCTGCGCCCTGGCCGCGCAGGGACTCAGGGTAGGGATCGTGGACGCCGACGTCTACGGCTTCTCGGTTCCGGCGCTGATGGGCATCACGCAGGCCCCGACGCGGGTGGACGACATGATTCTGCCACCGGTCGCGTACGGAGTAAAGGTCATCTCCATCGGGATGTTCGTCACGGCGAACCAGCCTGTAGCCTGGCGCGGTCCCATGCTGCATCGTGCCTTGGAGCAGTTCCTCACCGATGTCTACTTCGGTGACCTCGACGTGCTCTTCCTTGACCTGCCCCCGGGCACTGGCGACATCGCGATCTCTGTAGCCCAATTGCTGCCCAAGGCGGAAATCCTGGTGGTCACCACGCCGCAGGCCGCTGCGGCGGATGTCGCCGAGCGGGCAGGCGCCATCGCTACCCAAACGGGGCAGTCGTTGGCTGGAGTCATCGAGAACATGTCGTACCTCGAGATGCCCGACGGCGGCAGGATGGATTTGTTCGGAAGCGGCGGCGGGGAGGTCCTCGCCGAGCGGCTCACGGCAACAGTGGGTTCAGAGGTACCGTTGCTGGGCCAGATTCCGCTGGACATCCTCCTGCGGGAAGGCGGGGACACCGGTTCGCCGATCGTGCTGGGGCAACCGGAGACGCCGGCCGCTAAGGCGCTTGTAGAGATTGCCGGCAAGCTGTCGGCGAAACCGCGCGGGCTGACGGAGATCAAGCTGGGGTTGCAGCCGCGCTGACTGCCATGGGCCGGCGGATCGGCGGGACCCTCCCTGCGCCCTCGCCGTGCAGTTCCTAGGTTGCTTCGGTGTCGAAGGGCGCTGCTTCACCGGCTGGCAGCTGCTGGATAACCCGTTCAGGGCGGGGGGCCGTCGTAGTCGCACCGGCAGTGACGGCTGCGGCGCCAGCCACTGCTGCCACCGCTGGCGCACCTGTGCTGACCGGTTTGGAGTCGTCGTCAAGAAGCGCTTCCTTGATGATGCGCCGGGGATCGTACTGGCGGGGATCGTATTTCTTCCAGTCGACCTCGTCGATGTCGATCCCCACCTCCTCTTTGATCTGCTCGCGGGCGCCGGAGGCCATGCGTCGGACTTCCTTGACCAGGTTCGCAAGTTTCTGGGTGTATTCGGGCAGCCGCTTGGGACCGATCACCAGAATGCCGATGATCAGCAGAAGGAAGAACTCCGGGCCGTTGATTCCAAACACTTTAGGAAGATTACCCTCTCCGGGGTCATGCTGACGATTCGCGCTTACCACCGGCGGCAACAGCCAGTTTTAAGGCGTCAGAATCCGGACGATTTTGTGCAGGCCACGCTGCAGTCGTTCACTCAGGGGCTCCGCTGCGGGAGGATTGACGGACGCCGTCTCCTCCGGGGCAACGCCCGCGCTGATACCGGTCGCGGCGAGGGCGGTGAGCCGCTGAAGGACAGGGAGGGCGTCGTCCGCCCGGTCCGCCGGCAGGTCGGATTCGTACGTGAGGGTGCTTACTCCTGACTGGAAGACCGCCGTCCCGGGTGCGGAGCTCAAGATGGACACATCACTGTCCCCTCCAGGCGTGCGGACGTCATGCTGCTCGACGACCTTGGCATAGTACCGGCCGTCAGAGAGCTTCATCTCGACGGCCGGGCGACCGTCCAGGGTGGTTGCCCTGGCAGAAAGAACGTGAAAGCCCAAAGACTCCAGCTCAGGACACACCCAGCCTTCCAGGCGCAGCCCTGCAAGTTGTCCGGCGCTCAGCTCCCGGCCGTCGGCGGGCACTTTGGCGGGTTGCTGTACAAAGCTGCCAGCGGCCGAACTGGCAGCCATCGGCAGCGGGTCGCCGGCCAGGGCGAAAGCGCTTGCGGCCAGGACCCCGGCAGCCGCCGCCGTTCCGCCGGCTGCGAAGGCCAGGATCTTCGCTCCGCGGTGCGGACTGCGTGACGGCTCGCAGGAGGCCATGGCAAGGACATGGGTCTGCTGCAGCAGGCGGGCAGTGAGGTCCTGGCTGGCAGGCGGGATGGCGGCTTCCCGCAGTCTTTCGATGTACTGGCGTTCGCGGCGCACGGCCGAGGCGCACTCCGGGCAGCTCTTAAGGTGGCTGTCGGTCCGGGGATGCCTGCGGAACAGCGGGTTGTCGGGAGTCATGAGGCCGATCAGAGAATGCTGGCGATGCGTGGCATCGAAAGCTTCGGCTTGCGCGAGTGCTGCGGCCGTGGGTCCCGGTGCGCGAGCTTCTCACGCAGCATAGTCCGGCCGCGGTGGATGCGCGAACGCACGGTCCCCAGCTTGACGCCAAGCGCCGCTGCAACTTCGTCGTAGGACAGGCCCTCGAGGTCGCACAGCACAACTGCCGCGCGGAAGTCCGGCGGAAGCTCCTCCAGTGCGGCCTGCACATCGAGGTCCAGGTTGTTCAGTTCGAAGCTCTGCTCCGGCCCCGGTTCGCGGCCCGGGATCCGGGATTCGGCATCCTCCGCCAGCGCGTCAAAACGGATGCGGCTCTTCCGGCGGGCCTGATCCAGGAACAGGTTGGTGGTGATGCGGTGCAGCCAGCCGTCCAACGTCCCTGGTTTGAAGTTTTCCAGCGACCTGAAGACCCGGACAAAGACCTCCTGGGTGAGGTCCTCGGCGTCGAACTTGTTTCCGGTCAGGCGGTAGGCCAGCCGATAGACTTTCGCGGAATGGTTGGCAACCACTTCTTCCCAGGTTGGCCTGACCCATTCGACCGCAGGATCTTGTGATGCAGGGACAGGTGCCACAACTGATGCTGACATCGTCCACTCCCCTCGTGGATAAGCTAACGCCCGGATACTGTTGACATCTCTGGTTCGGCGCCGATCACCGTATGGATGAGCGGATCTTCATCATTTCAAAGTTGGCTGGGAATTTCCTGATTGGCAAGCCACTTCTGCCAAAGGCGCAACCCCCGGGATCCGGCGTCCGTGCCTGAAGACACAGTAGGCTGTATTCAACACTCCCCTGCCGCCCAGAAAGCGAAATCACCCATGAGCGCCGACAAGTCCACGAGCTGGTCCTATGCAGAAGATCTGCCCGCAGAGGATGAAGTCATGCTTCGTGCACGCGAACGCTCCTTTGAGCTGGGAGTGACCCCGATCGGACGCGGCGTAGGCGCCGTATTGACGGTCCTGGCAGCGTCCTCCAAGGCGCAGACCGCCGTCGAAATCGGTACTGGAGCAGGAGTTTCCGGTGTGTGCCTCCTGCGCGGCCTGGGGCCCCAGTCCGTGCTGACCACCATCGATGTGGACGTTGAACACCTGAAAGCGGCACGGGAGGCGTTCTCCGAGGCCGGCAGCCCTGCCAACCGCACGCGCACTATCTCCGGACGTGCTGGTGACGTCCTGCCGCGGCTCACCGACTCCGCCTACGACCTCGTCTTCATCGACGCCGACAAGCCGGGCCTGCCGGGTTACGTGGAACAGGCCGTCCGCCTGCTGAAGTCCCGGGGGCTGCTGATCATCAACGACGCCCTGGACAAAGATCGGGTGGCCAACCCTGCCAACAGGGATGCCACCACCGTTGTGCTCCGCCAGGTGGGCAAAACCATCCGCGACGACGAGCGGCTCGCCTCCAGTATGCTTCCCACCGGCGACGGCCTTTTGGTCGCGGTCAAGAAATAGTCGGTCAAGAATAGGCACGCCTGCGGAATAGTCCCGGCCAGGAATAAGGCCAGGGCCCGCAGCCCTAAGGCTGCGGACCCTGGCCCAGCGAGATTATTCGGTAACGCCTACGAGGCATTCCTTAAGGTTTGCCGCTTCCGCTGCATTGAGTTCAACAACAAGCCGTCCGCCACCTTCGAGCGGCACACGCATAATCAGGCTGCGGCCCTCCTTGGTGACTTCCATAGGGCCGTCGCCGGTGCGTGGTTTCATAGCCGCCATGAGGAATTTCCCCTCCAATTAGTCCAGGACATACCAGCCCGGACGGGCTGTGTCCGCATGGTCAATCAAGCCGCTATGGCGGCACGCGTGGGCACCGCCATGGCTGAACATATTCTGAATGCTTTTGTCCTTGCTTACTTACTATTATCCCGTAATTACCCGCACGTAGCTAATCGATGGACATTTCCGGCCGCGTCGCATTCCTGCACTCCGCCGCCGGGCAGGACGGGCAATCACGGCGGATAGTCGCCGCCTCCGGGCAGTTGAGCCCAGGCCCACAGCCAGACAATCCAGACGATCTGCAAAATAATAAACATCAGGATCACTGTGCCGCGGTAGGCCTTGGAGCGGGACAACACCGCTGCAGCGAGGGCCAGCGGAAAAAGCGGAAGCAGCATCCTGAACGTGCTGGTCTGGGGATGCAGGAACAGCAACAGGTATCCCATGTAGCAGGCGCACCACAAACGGAGTTCAACACCGAGTTTCAGTACAGGTGGGCTGAAGAGCATCAGCGCAAACAGCCCGGTAAAAGCGAACGGCGCAACCACGCCCAGTACCGGCCCAAAGAGCTGGATGCCTGTGTCGAACCATGGCTTGAACGGCACGAGGTCGTGACCCCGCCAAACCGTTTCCGTCTTGGTGTACGCCTCGATGTCACCGGTAGCGGACCAGGCCGCGGCAGGCCAGATGAGCGCGGCGGCTCCGCTGAGCGCGGTCAGGCCAGCCAGGGCGCCCAGCTCCCGCCGGCTGTGCACCTGGGAGTCCTGTTCACCACGGCCTCGTTGCACCAGCCGGCAGATAAACAGCACTCCAACCATGGCGGCAAATGGCACCCCCACCGGCCGGGAGAGGCTCATCAGCAGCACTACGGGCATCGCTAGGTAGTACTGCCGCCTTACCACCAGCAGCAACGCCGCACCCAGTAGGAGGATGGTCAATGGCTCGGCATAGGGCACCTGGAGTATCGCGGAAACGGGGAAGGTCGCGAAGAACGCCACGGCCCACATGGCTGTGCTGTGCGGCACCCTGTGGCGGAACAGGCTGTAGAGGACCAGGGCTGCCATCAACCCTGAGAGCATCGCGATGAGTGCCAGCGCCGCTGCCGGCGCGATGCCGGTCAGCGCTGAAAGTGCCCCGCCAAGGAAAGGGAAAAGCGGGTAGAACGCCCAAGCGTTTTCCTGGACATTGCCGGCCGCGTCAACGGGGAGGACCGCCGGGTAGCCGTTGCTGATGACCTCGCCGTACCACCGCGCGTCCCAGATATTGATGAAGTTCCAGTAATCCGGCTTGGCAGGGAACCAGGGGTTGGTTCCCTGGTGCCGGGCTGCAGCCACGAAGATACCTGCGCTGACCAGCCTGGCCGCCACGTAGAGGGCTGAAACCTGAAGCCACCACGGCCAGTGCCGGACCGCATCTCCGGCCCGTGTCGCCAGTGCGCTGATCGAGGAGGCGAAGCCCTGCCTGCTTCCAGTGTCCGTGCTCAAGCCCCGTCCTCCGCCGGGCTCCGGCCCGGGCCCGGCGGTGCCTGTTCCGGTCCCTGTTGCGGTGTCGGTTCCGCTGCCTGTTGCGGTTCTTGGTCCGTGTCCGCCGGGTTCTGAATCACGCGCTGTGCCTCAACAAGCCGCGCAGTCAGTTGCTCCACTTCCCCGCGCTTGGCGGCGAGCTGGTCGCGAAGCTCATCAAGCACCTGGTCCACCTGGTCCATGCGGTAACCGCGCAGGCCCAGGGAAAAGCGGACGCGGTCGACGTCGGCCGGCGCCGCATCGGCGGGGAGCAGGACTGGAGGAAGGTTTGCCACGGGCTGCTCGAAGCCGGCGTCGAGGAGTCCGCTTTCCCGTACGGCGCCCGGGCGGCCGCGCCGGAAGATGCTGGAAGGGCCGCCGGCACCGGCCCACACGACAGCGCCAACCAGCACGATGGCAAGGAAAACCAGGAAGTAGCTCACAGCATCAATCGTGCCAGATCGCGGACAACCTGCTATTCGGGCCGCTGCTCGCCGTTGGACGGTACCTGGACGGTGCCGTGGAGCACGCGGTCCACGGCGTCGGCGGCGTCGTCCACAACCTGGATCAGGTCCAGGTCCTTCTCGGAAACCATGCCCTCGGCCACCAGTGTGCCCTTGATCCACTCGATCATCGGACCCCAGAAGTCGACACCGAGCAAGACGATGGGGAAGGAGGTGACCTTCCGCGTCTGGACCAGCACCATTGCTTCGAACAATTCGTCCAGCGTCCCCAGCCCGCCTGGAAGGACAATGAAGCCCTGGGCATACTTCACGAACATCGTCTTGCGCGCAAAGAAATACCGGAAGTTGATGCCGAGGTCCACCCATTGGTTGAGGCCCTGTTCAAAGGGAAGTTCGATGCCCAACCCCACCGACACTCCGTTTCCCTCAACGGTCCCCCGGTTGGCGGCTTCCATGGAACCGGGACCGCCTCCGGTAATCACAGCCACGCCCGCCTCCGCGAGTTTCCGGCCCACTTCCACGCCCATCTCGTAGTAAGGGCTCCCCGGCTTGGTCCGGGCGGAACCGAAAACGCTGACCGCCGGGCCCAAGTCTGCCAATGCCCCGAAGCCTTCAACGAACTCGCTTTGAATCCTCATCACACGCCACGGATCGGTGTGGACGAACTGCCCGGCACCCTTGGTGTCAAGCAAATGCTGATCAGACATTTCCACGGCCGCCTGTTTGCGGCGGAGTTCAAGGGGCCCCTTACGGCGCGGCTGGGAAGTTTTGGCCGGATCTGCGTTGATGCTCATCACACAAGGCTAGCGCCACGGCGGGCACACCAGCGGCAGGTATCTCTTGAATCACGATCCGCACGAACTTGGCGTGATTCCCGTCATAAGAGGTCTTTGTTCGCTAGATTCTTCCTATGACTACTCATGTGCCCGGCGACGCGCTCGTCTCCCTGAACGGTGTGAATAAGCATTATGGTCAGCTGCACGTTCTCAAGGACATCAACCTGAATGTCCGCAAGGGCGAAGTGGTTGTTGTCATCGGGCCGTCCGGCTCAGGCAAGTCCACGTTGTGCCGTGCCATCAACCGGCTCGAAACCATCGAGGGCGGCACCATCAGCATCGATGGGAAAGTCTTGCCGGAGGAGGGGAAGGAACTTGCCCAGCTGCGCGCCGACGTCGGCATGGTCTTTCAGTCCTTCAACCTCTTTGCGCACAAGACCATCCTCGAGAACGTGACCCTGGGACCCATCAAAGTCAAGAACGTGCCGAAGGCCCAGGCCGACAAGGAAGCCATGGCGTTGCTGGAGCGGGTGGGCGTGGGACACCAGGCCCCCAAACTGCCGGCGCAGCTCTCCGGCGGCCAGCAACAGCGCGTGGCCATCGCCCGTGCCCTTGCCATGAAGCCGAAGGTCATGCTCTTTGACGAGCCAACTTCCGCCCTCGACCCCGAGATGATCAACGAAGTCCTTGATGTCATGATCCAGCTGGCCAAGGAAGGCATGACCATGGTGGTGGTCACCCACGAAATGGGATTCGCCCGGAAGGCTGCAGACCGCGTTGTCTTCATGGCAGACGGCCAGATCGTCGAGGACGCAACACCGGAGGAATTCTTTACCAACCCCCAGAGCGACCGCGCGAAGGACTTCCTCTCCAAGCTGCTGACCCACTGATTTCCCCTCTCCGGACACACCCACCCCAGTTCGCACCCAGGCCGTGACCCACGGCCGACCAATGAAAGGAATGTCATGAAGGCATTTATGACCCGGCGGAAGTCGTTCTTCGTGGCGGCTACCGCTGCCCTGGCGCTGTCCCTGAGCGCATGTGGCGGCACCACTCCCGGCACCACCGCTGATCCCACCGTTGCCGAAAAGCCCACTTTCGCCGCCGGCACCACGATGGAGAAGCTTTCCAACCAGGGCACGATTAAGATCGGCACGAAGTACGACCAGCCGCTCTTCGGCCAGGTGGGCCTGGATGGCAAGCCCGTTGGCTTTGACGTCGAGATGGGCAAGCTGATCGCCGCGAAGCTCGGCATCGCCGCGGACAAGATCGAATGGTCGGAAACCGTCTCCGCCAACCGCGAACCGTTCATCGAACAGGGCAGGGTAGACCTGGTCATCGCGACCTACACCATCAACGACAAGCGCAAGCAGGTTGTGGATTTTGCCGGCCCGTACTACGAGGCCGGCCAGGCCCTGATGGTCCTCAAGGACAACGACTCGATCAAGAAACCCGAAGACGTCAAGGGCAAGAAGGTCTGCTCCGTCACCGGCTCCACCCCTGCTGCCACGATCGTGGACAAGTATGGAGCCGAGCTGTCGCCGGCCGGAACCTACTCAGCCTGCCTTGAGCCGCTGCGCAACAAGCAGGTTGAAGCCATCACCACGGACAACGTGATCCTGGCCGGTTTTGTGGACAAGGAGCCTGACGTCTTCAAGCTGGCGTCAGATGAAACCTTCACCAAGGAGCCCTACGGCATCGGCCTGAAGAAGGGCGACACCGAGTTCCGCAACTGGATCAACGACCAGCTCGAAGCGTTCGAAGAGGACGGGTCCTACAAGAAGGCCTGGGAAGCCACCGCGGGAACCGTCATCAAGACTGCCCCGGCACTCCCTGAGCTCGACCGCTACTAAACAGCGCCAGCGGTTGCCGGGACGACGGCGCTCAGCCCGTTCCCGGCAACCGCTTCCCGTTTTCGCCCCCAACGCCCAGAGCCGAAGGATCCTATGGAAGTCATCATCGAAAACCTCCCCCTGTACTGGGAGGGCCTTCTCCGCACTCTTTTCCTATCCGTCGTCTCCGGGATTATCGCACTTGCCGTGGGGACACTCCTGGCAGCAGCCCGCGTCTCCCCCGTTGCAGCCCTGCGGGGTTTCAGCACCGTGTACGTGGAAGTCCTCCGGAACACGCCTCTGACCATCGCCTTCTTTTTTGCTGTGGTTGTCCTCCCCCGACTGGGTGTGACATTCCAGCAGTTCGAAGTCGCTGCCATTATTGCCCTCAGTGCCTACACGGCAGCCTTCATCGCCGAAGCTGTCCGCTCAGGCGTGAACAGTGTCCCGCTGGGCCAGGCGGAGGCCGCCCGAAGCATCGGCATGAAGTTCGGCCAGGTACTCTCCCTGATCATCCTGCCGCAGGCTCTTCGGACGGTGATCCCGCCACTGATCAATATCCTGATTGCCCTTGTAAAGAACTCCTCCGTGGCCGGCGCATTCTTTGTTCTTGAACTGTTCGGTTATGGCCGCCAGTTGGCCAACGCCCACGGAGACCAGGTTATGACCGTGCTGCTGGGCGTAGCGTTCTTCTATCTGCTCCTCACCATTCCGCTGGGCATCCTGGCCAGCACGGTGGAACGAAAGGTGGCGATTGCCCGATGACTTCCGTCCTATACGACGTTCCCGGCCCCAAAGCACGCCGGGTATCGCTGATCGGTTCCGTGGTCGGCTCCGTCCTGATTCTCGGGCTGCTCGCCTTTATCGTCATGACCTTGGCGCAACAAGGCATTTTCGAAGGCCGCCGCTGGGCGATCTTCACCCGGGCCGATGTGTGGACGCTACTCGCAAACGGCATCGGTGCCACGCTCAGTGCGGCTGCCATCGCAGCGGTCATCGCCTTCCCGCTAGGCCTGATGCTCTGCCTGCTGCGGATCTCCCTGGTCCCTTGGATCAGGATTCCCACCCGCGTGGTCCTGGAGTTCCTTCGTGGCATGCCAGTGGTGCTGATGATGCTGTTCGTGTTGCTGGTGTTCGGGACCACCCCGTTCATCGCGGTGATTGCCGGGCTTGTCCTGTACAACTCTGCTATCTTCGCTGAGATCATCCGTGCCGGTATCCAGTCCCTGCCCAAAGGCCAGCGCGAGGCGGGCCTGACCATCGGCCTGACAAGCTTCCAGTCAAGGATGCTCATCGAACTGCCGCAGGCGGTCCGCCGGATGATGCCATCGCTCGTTGCCCAGCTTGTGGTGCTCCTCAAGGACACCTCGCTTGGTTACATCGTGGCGTACGGCGAACTCCTCCGTGCTGTCCAGGTCATGGCTGACTTCCTGGGTAACGCGTTCCTGTTCCCCATCTTCTTCGTGGCCGCGGCCATCTACATTGCGATCAATATCGTCGTTTCCAGGATCGCGGTCTGGATCGAGCGCCGTGGGTCCAAGAAGACAGCCGGCGGCGTTGCTCCTGCCATGATTCGAACCGGCCTTGAAGGTGCTGGCAACGACCCCGTTGCCCAGAACATCGTTCCAGGTCCAGAAAAGAAGTAGCCACGCAGTAAAAGAAGGGTCCGCAGCCGGCAGGCTGCGGACCCTTCCTGCATTGCGGATTAAGCGCGCTGCGGATTAGGCGGAAAGCCAGCTTCGCAAGGCACGCAGGCATTCGCGGATGGCGTCGGCGTCCACGTGCTCGTTGTCCTTGTGGGCCAGCAGCGGATCTCCCGGACCGAAGTTCACCGCCGGGATCCCCAGTTCGCTGAAGCGTGCGACGTCGGTCCAGCCGTATTTCGGTTTCGGCTCGGCTCCGACGGCGGCCACGAAGGACGCGGCTGCGGGGTGGTTCAGGCCCGGACGCGCTCCGGCGGCAGCATCGGTGCGCACGACGTCGAAGCCTTCGAGCAGTTCGCGCACGTGGGCCTCCGCCTGGTCAGGCGTCTTGTCAGGGGCGAAGCGGTAGTTGATCTCCACCACGCAGCGGTCCGGAATGACATTGCCTGCCGTGCCGCCGTTGATCTTCACGGCGTTGAGGCTTTCCCGGTAGTCCAGACCATCAACGTTGAAGGTCTGCGGTTCGTAGGCAGCCAGCCTGGCCAGGATCGGGGCCACGGCGTGGATGGCGTTCCTGCCCATCCAGGCGCGGGCGGAATGCGCTGCCTCCCCCACCGTAGTGGCCTCAAAACGGCTGGTCCCGTTGCACCCGCCCTCCACCGTTCCGTGGGTTGGCTCCAGGAGGATGGCAAAATCGCCACCAAGGAGCCCGCCGTAATTGCGGACCAAGCGGCCCAGCCCGCTCTTGACCGCTTCCACTTCCTCGTGGTCGTAGAAGACAAAGGTGACATCGCGACTGGGTACCGCGCCGCCGTCGAACATGGTGGCTGCCAGGGCCAGCTGGACCGCAACGCCGCCCTTCATGTCCGTGGCTCCACGTCCATACAGGACCCCTTCGCCCGGAATACCGGACTCCCAGCTCGACGGGACAGTGCCACGCGCGCCCTCGGTGGTGGGCAGCGGAACGGTGTCCAGGTGACCGGCAAGGATGACCCGTTCCGGCCGACCCAACTCCGTCCGCGCAATCAAGGAGTCGCCGTCGCGCACCACGTGCAGTTGCGGGATGGCTCGCAGGGCGGCCTCAACGGCGTCGGCCAACTCCGTCTCGTTGCCGGAGACACTGTTGATGTCCATGATGGCGGCGGTGAGGAGGGCAACGTCCTGGTGGACGTCGAGCGGCAGGATGGAAGCGTCAGGAGCAGTTTCGGCAGTCACGAAGCCAGTCTAGTTCGAACCGGAGGTCCGGCTCTCGATAGACTGGGCCCATGACTGAGACCGCTACTTCTGCCGTGCCCGAAAACCAGAACGCAACCGTTGATGCCCGCTCCGCCTATGGCTTCGGAGTCGCCACCATCGCCACCGCTCCCGGCGACGAAAACGGCGTGGAAAATGCCAACGCCACCGTCCTGGACGTCTGGTTCCCGGCCCCCGCCCTTGGCGTGGCCGCGGAGAGCCTGCGGGCCGTCGAAAACGCTGACCCCACCCTGACTGAAATCGCGAAGAACGGGGCCGACGCCGACCGTGGAACCGAGCAGAAAGTGGTTTTCGTCCAGATAAACCTGGATGAAGCACCGGCAGACACAGCTGACGCGTACCTGCGCCTGCACCTGCTGTCGCACCGCCTCGTGAAGCCCAACACCATCAACCTTGACGGCGTCTTCGGCAAACTCGCCAACGTCGTCTGGACCAATTTCGGCCCCGCCGCCGTGGAAGGCTTCGAACTGACCCGCGCCAAGCTGCGCAAGCGCGGCGCCGTCACCGTTTTCGGCGTCGACAAATTCCCGCGGATGGTGGACTACGTGGTACCCACCGGAGTCAGGATCGCCGACGCCGACCGCGTCCGCCTCGGTGCCCACCTCGCCGAAGGAACCACGGTGATGCACGAGGGCTTTGTGAACTTCAACGCCGGCACGCTGGGGACATCGATGGTGGAAGGCCGGATCTCCGCCGGCGTAGTCACCGGTGACGGCAGCGACGTCGGAGGCGGCGCGTCCATCATGGGCACCCTGTCCGGCGGCGGCAAGGAAAAGATCGCCATTGGCGAGCGCGTGCTGCTGGGTGCCAACTCCGGCGTCGGAATCAGCATCGGCGATGACTCTGTGGTGGAAGCAGGCCTCTACGTCACTGCCGGCACGCGCGTTCGCGTGATCGGCCCTAAGGACGCCGACGGCGAGGACACCACGAAGGTGGTCAAGGCCGTGGAGTTGTCCGGTGTTCCGAACCTCCTGTTCCGGCGCAACTCCACCACAGGCGCTGTGGAGGTCCTCCCCCGCAAGGGCCAGACCGTGGAACTCAACGACGCCCTGCACGCCAACTGAGCCCCGCACATCATTCTTCAGTGGCACGTAAACGTGGCCTCCGGCGACCTGTGGTGCTGCTCCTCACTCTGGCACTGGTAGGAGGCGCGGTTTACACGGCTGTTTCGTTTCTGCAGCGCTCCGAGACCCTGGTCTCGGAGCGCTGCACAGCCGTGGTTGGCTCCCAGACGGCGGAACTGGCTACTGACCAGGCGGTCAACGCGTCCCTGATCACCGCCGTCGCGGTCCAGCGCGGGCTTCCGCCGCGGGCTGCAAGCATCGCCCTGGCCACTGCCATGCAGGAATCCAAACTGCGCAACATCAGCCACGGTGACAAGGCCGGTCCGGATTCGCGGGGGCTGTTCCAGCAGAGACCGTCCCAGGGATGGGGGACGGAGGCACAGATCATGGACCCCTACTACGCGGCCAACGCGTTCTACGACGCACTGGTCAAGGTACCGGGCTACGAATCCCTGGAAATCACCGACGCCGCCCAACGGGTGCAACGCTCCGCATACCCCGACGCATATGCCCAGCACGAGGAAATGGGCCGGTACTTCGCGTCCGGACTGACGGGCCAGTCGCCGGAAGCCGTGAACTGCACGCTGCGCTCCCCTGACGCTCCGGGCGACCCCGCCCGAGTGGCCGCCGAGTTGTCCCAGGCTTATGGCGCCCTGGACACCACGGCCGAGGCGCAGACGCTGACCATTGAGGCAAGCGGCGCCCGGGCGTGGTCGGTGGCCCATTGGGCCGTTGCCAACGCCAAGGGCCTTGCAGTCATCAATGTGGAGGTTGCCGGGCGAAGCTGGAGCCGCGGCGGCGACGGATGGCAGGTCTCCAATGCCGCCGACAGCCAGGTACGGATAACCGTCTCGCCTCCGATCGACAGCTAGGCTCCTCCGGCGTCCGACGATTTAGCAGGACGTGCTCAGACGAGCATTTCCACGACTGGCTGGACGTAACTGCGGAAAAGCTCGGGCTGGGACATCAGCTCGTGGCTCATGATGATCTTGTCCGGTTCCAGGTACCACGCCCGTTGCTCGTTCAGGGGCAGTTCAATAATGGTCAGGTTGAAGTCCCGGGAACCCCTGCCAATTTCCATGAGGCGGTCATCGACCATGTCATCGAGCAACTGGTCGGAGCCGCTGGCCACCCTTTCCGCTTCCAATTCGGCGTATTCGCTGCGGCGCTCCCGCGCCCATGTCAGGGCGGCCCCGAAGTGCGCCTGCAGGACACGCTGCAGTGCCGGGGAGTTGCCGAAGGCCTCAAAGGTGGGCGGCGTCAGCTCCGGCGACATCTGGGGATAGGACTTGAGCAACTGGTCCCACCAGGCTTCCCACTCCGTCTTGAGTGCACTAAGCCCACCCACTTCGGCAGTGAGATGGGAGTGGTCCGCATGGCGGATCTTCGGGGCGGCATGAGACAGGGCGGGACGGCCGGCCCCGTCCAGTCCGGCGGCATCTCGCACGTACAGGGCGATCATCATGGGACCTGACGTGTCCATGGTTATCTGCCAGCCGGAACCGCCTGTGTGATGCATCCCTATTCCTTCCGTGGCGTGCGCTGTACCGGCTTATTTTCCGGATCTGCTTCCCCCGGCTCCCAGTCTATTCCCGAAGCTGCCTGACGTTAACGGCCTGACCAGCGGACATGCCCGCGATATGGCGCTCCAGGACGTCGCGGCACATCTGTGCGGTCATCCACTCGGGCTGCAGCAGCGCGTGCATGCACAGGCCGTCAATGGTGGCAAGAAGCCTTTCGGCTTCAATAACCAGTGACTGCTGCCCGTTGCCATCATCCGGCACGAGGTCCGTGACCAGCCGGCCCACCACGGCAGCCACGCCGCGGTGGCTCCGATCGGCCTCGGCAGCCAGGAAAGGACGGATGCGGGCTGCGTTCTTGAAAGCCATCCAGACGCAGGCATCCACGGCACGCTCTTCGTCCAGCGGCAACAGTTCACACAGCAGTGTTAATACGGCCTCGCGGTGTTCCACCGTGCCAACTGTGTGTTGTTCCACCGTGTCCAGCGCACGGGAGACACGGAAGATGATCCGGTCAATGACGATGGCAAACGAGTAGCCCAGCAGTTCCTCGCTGCTCGCAAAATAGTGCCGGACGGAGCCGACGGCGAGCCCAGCCTCATCGGCGACCTCGCGGAGTGACGCCCGCTCGAGGCCGTCTACGGCAATGATCCGGAAAACGGCGTCGACAACTTCCCCGCGCCGGGCTTCGGCGTCCACGATTTTAGGCACTTCTCTTTTTAACACAGTTGTGCTGTATAGACGTAATCCCGCCGCGCCACTTCCGGACCGGTCCATGACCGGCATCCGGAATGCCCGGGCGCACGGGGCATGAAGTGGGATAGCGTTGAGGCATGAAAATTCTGGTCACTGGTGGCACCGGGTACATCGGCTCCCACACTGTTTTGTCCCTGCAGGAAGCCGGCCATGACGTTGTGGTGATCGACAACCTGGCAAACTCCAGCGAGGAGTCCTTGCGCAGGGTTGCAGAGCTCAGCGGAAAAACGGCCGAATTCCATAACGTGGATCTGGTGGACGAGGCAGCCGTCGAAGGCGTGTTCGCCAAGGGCGGGATTGACGCCGTCATCCACTTCGCCGGCCTGAAAGCGGTAGGGGAATCAGTCCGCGAACCCCTCAAGTACTACTACAACAACCTCGTGGGCACCCTGAACCTCATCCGGGTCATGGACCGCCACGACGTCCGCTCGCTTGTTTTCAGCTCCTCGGCCACCGTGTACGGCGAACACAACCCCATCCCCTACGTCGAGAAAATGGAAATCGGCGCCAACAACCCCTACGGCCGGACCAAGGAACAGATCGAGGACATCCTCTCTGACCTGGGCGACGCCGATCCGCGCTGGCACATCGCCCTGCTTCGCTACTTCAACCCCGTCGGCGCACACCCCTCCGGCCGCATCGGCGAGGACCCCCAGGGCATCCCCAACAACCTGGTCCCGTTCATCGCCCAAGTGGCCGTGGGGCGCCGCGACAAGCTCATGGTCTTCGGCGGCGACTACGACACTCCCGACGGAACCTGCCTGCGGGACTACATCCACGTCGTCGACCTCGCCGAAGGCCACCTCGCAGCCCTGAACCACGTCGCGGACCGCGCCGGAGTCTTCCGCTGGAACCTCGGCTCGGGCAAGGGCTCCTCCGTCCTGGAAGTCCTGCGCTCCTTTGAAAAAGCTGTTGGCCAGCCCATCCCCTACGAGATCACCGGCCGCCGCGCCGGCGACCTCCCAGCCTTCTGGGCCGACGCCCACTCAGCCCTGGCCGACCTCAGCTGGTCCACCACCAAAACCATCGACCAGATGTGCGAGGACCACTGGCGCTGGCAGAAAAACAACCCCCAAGGTTACAACTCCTAGCATCTAAGGCCCAAAAAGCGGCCACGGCCAGCGCAAATGCGTGACTTTCAGCTGACCCGAAAATTGGGTTCAGGGGGATTCCGGGCTTTCCGTTTCGCCGGCCGCTCAAAAGCGACGCAATCTGGCTGCGGGAAAGGCAGAGAAGGGTAGCTTTTGGGTCATGAACGACGGCGGCCGCCCACCTTTGGAAGGTGGGCGGCCGCCGTCGTTATTCTGCAGGAGCCGGTGGCGTCAGCGGACCGGGTAATCGCGCTCGGGCTCGCCGATGTACAGCTGGCGAGGGCGGCCGATCTTGGTGTTGGGGTCGCTGATCATTTCACGCCACTGCGCGATCCAGCCGGGCAGGCGGCCGATCGCGAAGAGCACCGTGAACATCTTCTCGGGGAATCCCATGGCCTTGTAGATGAGGCCGGTGTAGAAGTCCACGTTCGGGTAGAGCTTGCGCTGGATGAAGTAATCATCATTGAGCGCCTTCTCTTCCAAGCGCATGGCGATGTCCAGCAGTTCGTCGTTGCCGCCGAGCTTGCTAAGGATCTCGTGGGCTGTTGCCTTGACGATCTTGGCTCGCGGATCGTAGTTCTTGTAGACGCGGTGTCCGAAGCCCATCAGGCGGACGCCGTCTTCCTTGTTCTTGACCTTCTCCATGTAGTCCTCGGGCTTGGTGCCGTCGGCCTGGATCTGGCGGAGCATCTTCAGCACTGCTTCGTTCGCGCCACCGTGGGCCGGGCCGAAGAGGGCATTGATGCCTGCCGATACCGATGCAAAGAGGTTGGCGTTGGAGGAACCAACCAGGCGCACCGTAGAGGTGGAACAGTTCTGTTCGTGGTCAGCGTGCAGGATCAGGAGGAGATCCAGCGCCTTGGCGATGACCGGGTCCACTTCATACTGCTCGGCGGGGAGGCCGAAGCTCAGGCGCATGAAGTTCTCGACGAGGTTGTGGGAGTTGTCCGGATACAGCATGGGCTGGCCGATGGACTTCTTGTGCGCGTAGGCAGCGATGACCGGCATCTTGGCCATGAGGCGGATGGTGGAGACTTCCACCTGCTCGGCGTTGAACGGGTCCAGGGAGTCCTGGTAGAAGGTGGACAGCGCTGACACGGCCGATGACAGTACAGGCATCGGGTGGGCATCCCGCGGGAACCCGCTAAAGAAGCCCTTCAGCTCTTCGTGCAGCAGGGTGTGGCGGCGGATCTTCTGGTCGAACTCTTCCAGCTCCGTGGCGCTGGGCAGGTTTCCGTAGATCAGCAGGTAGGAGACCTCGAGGAAGCTGGAATGCTGCGCCAGCTGCTCGATGGGGTATCCGCGGTAACGCAGGATGCCCGCATCGCCATCGATGTAGGTGATCGCCGAGGTGGTAGCCGCGGTGTTCATGAAGCCGGGGTCAAAGGTGACTGCGCCCGTCTGCTTCAGCAGTTTGGAAACGTCGTAACCTTCGTTTCCTTCAATAACCTGGATGCGCGGGAGCTTTAGCTCGCCTCCTGCGTGGAGCAGGGTTGCGCTGTTGGTCTCAGTCATGGAGTCCCCTTCATGAGGCGTCTGGGCCTCTGTCGAAAGCTTGATCCAACATCCGGTGAGCCGCGCACTGTCCCTGTACATCCAGGATTCCAACACCCGGGCTGCCTTCTTGTAGAAAGCCACCATTGATAGTCACTTAAAAAGTACAGCCCCTTGGCGGGTGTCACTAATCGGCGTCGTTCCAAAATGGCCTAAAATGCCCATCTTGTGGCGCGAGTCACATCATTGTTACGGAGCTGCCGCAAGCCTCGACACGGCCGCGTCGATGCGTTCATCGCTTCCCGTCAAGGCGACGCGTACAAACCCGTTGCCCGCATCGCCATAGAAGACGCCAGGCCCCACCACGATGCCGCGGTCCGCAAGACGGCCCACGGTCTCCCACGTGCTTTCGCCGGCGGTGGACCATAGGTACAGCCCCGCCTCTGATTCTTTGATCTCCAGGCCAAACTGCTGCAGCGCAGGGACCAGCCGCTCCCGGCGTCCGCGGTAGAGATCCTTCTGGGCCAGGACGTGGGCGTCGTCACCCAATGCCACGCGCATGGCTTCCTGCACGGGGTAGGGCACGATCATGCCCGCGTGCTTGCGGCTGTTAACCAGGTTGGCCATGATGTCCGCATCGCCGGCTACGAAGGCAGCACGGTAGCCGGCAATATTGGACTGTTTACTCAGGGAGTACACGGCCAGCAGGCCTTTATGGGACCCTCCTGCGACGCGTGGATCCAGGACGCTGGGTACAGGCTCACCGCCGCGCTGGACATCCCAGCCACCCCAGCCGAGTTCCGCGTAGCATTCATCAGACGCCACAACGGCACCGAGGTCCCTGGCCTGTGCGACGAGAGCCTTCAGCGAATCAACATTCCTGACGCTTCCGGTGGGGTTGCCCGGGGAATTCACCCAGATCAGCCGCACGCGTGAGCGCGTCACTTCATCAAGTTCGTCCAGGTTGTCCGTGGCCACCGACGTGACACCAGCGAGCGTGGCCCCGATGTCATAAGTAGGGTAGGCCACCTTGGGACGGACGACGACGTCGCCCGGCTGGAGCCCCAGCAGGAGCGGCAGCCACGCAACCAGTTCCTTGGACCCGACGGTGGGCATGACATTCCGCGGGTCCAGGCCCGGAACGCCGCGGCGGCGTTCGAACCACCCGGCAATGGCTTCCCGCAGCGGGATGGTGCCATGGACGGTCGGGTAGCCCGGTGCGTCAGCGGCGGCCTTGAGTGCCTCCTGGATCAACGCCGGAGTAGGGTCAACCGGAGTTCCAATGGAGAGGTTTACGGCCCCGCCATGATGCTCCGAGGCCCTGGCCAGATAGGGCGCCATGGCCTCCCACGGGTAATCGGGCAGGCTCAGGCCAAAACTGTTCACCGCTGCGGTCACCGGGGTACCCGGCTCAGTGGTCTTGGTTCTGCGGGGGCAGCGCGGCAATCATCGGGTGGTCCTTGCCCGTGTTGCCGATCTTGGCGGCACCGCCGGGCGAGCCAAGGTCATCGAAGAACTCCACGTTGGCTTTGTAGTAGTCAGCCCACTCATCGGGGGTGTCATCCTCGTAATAGATGGCCTCCACCGGGCACACCGGCTCACAGGCACCACAGTCGACGCACTCATCCGGATGGATGTACAGCGAACGCTCACCCTCATAGATGCAGTCGACCGGGCATTCCTCAATACATGCCTTGTCCTTGACATCTACACACGGCTGCGCGATTACGTACGTCACGTCCCTTGCCTCTCCACGTTGTTTCCGGCGACGGCCGGCAGTTGCATCCGGCGCTCGGTCCGGACTATTGACTTCAGAGCCTATTATCTCCCAGTCCGTTCCTGCGAACCTAGCCGGCCGCCTAGTATGAACTGGTGAGTCCCACCCAGCCTACGCCCCGAGAGTTTCTGGCCAGTGCAGCGCCCGGGACCAGGGTGGTGGTCCGCTACCGGATCGCAGGCGGTGGCCTCACTGACGCGCTGGGCCATCTGGTGGACACCGACGACGACGGCTGCACCGTGCGCACGCGGCAGGCCGACGTCGTAATCCCCTTGGAACTCGTTGTGGCTGCCAAGGAAGTGCCACCCGCTCCCCCACGCCGCCCGGCGCGCGCCCGGGGCTGAATCCCGGCCCGGCATTTGGCGAAGTCCAAGCACAAAAATAAACTGCCGGTACGACGGCGGGAATCCGCCTGCCGTACCGGCAGTTCAGTTATGTGCTCCAGGTGATTAGACCTTCGCGCGGGCGCGGTTAGCCTTGGCGCGCTCGTTGGTGTCCAGGATGACCTTGCGGATGCGGATGGACTCCGGAGTTACCTCAACGCACTCGTCCTCGCGGGCGAATTCGAGCGACTCTTCGAGGGTCAGGTCGCGCGGCGGCGTCAGGTTCTCGAAGGTGTCCGAGGAGGCCGCACGCATGTTGGTGAGCTTCTTTTCCTTGGTGATGTTGACGTCCATGTCGTCTGCGCGGGAGTTCTCGCCGACGATCATGCCCTCGTAAACCTCGGAGGTGGGCTTCACGAAGAAGGAGCCGCGTTCCTGCAGATTGATCATGGCGAACGGCGTTACAACACCGGCGCGGTCCGCGATCATGGAACCGTTGGTGCGGTACTCGATCGGGCCGGCCCAGGGCTCGTAGCCCTCGGAGATGGAGGCCGCGATGCCTGCGCCACGGGTGTCCGTGAGGAACTTCGTGCGGAAGCCGATCAGGCCACGGGCGGGAACGATGAACTCCATGCGGCACCAGCCGGTGCCGTGGTTGGCCATGTTGGTCATGCGGCCCTTGCGGGCGGCCATCAGCTGCGTAACAGCACCGAGGTACTCTTCCGGCACGTCGATGGTCATGTGTTCCATCGGCTCGTGGATCTTGCCATCGATGGTCCTGGTGACAACCTGCGGCTTGCCCACGGTCAGCTCGAAGCCTTCACGGCGCATCTGCTCAACGAGGATGGCCAGCGCGAGCTCGCCACGGCCCTGGACTTCCCAGGCGTCGGGACGCTCAGTGGGCAGAACCTTGATGGAGACGTTACCGATCAGTTCCTTGTCCAGGCGGTCCTTCACCTGGCGTGCCGTGACCTTGGCGCCCTTGACCTTGCCGGCCAGCGGCGAGGTGTTGATACCGATGGTCATGGAGATCGCGGGATCGTCCACGGTGATCAGCGGCAGCGGCTGCGGGTTCTCGGCGTCGGTCAGGGTCTCACCGATGGTGATTTCCTCGATGCCTGCCACAGCCACAATCTCACCCGGTCCTGCAGACTCCGTGGGAACGCGGTCCAGGGCCTTGGTGGCCAGGAGCTCGGTGATCTTGACGTTTTTGAGTTCGCCGTTGGCCCGCGCCCAGGCAACGGTCTGGCCCTTGCGCAGGGTGCCGTTGTAAATACGGAGCAGTGCGAGGCGGCCCAGGAACGGCGAGGCATCCAGGTTGGTGACGTGGGCCTGGAGTACACCATTCGGGTTGTACGTGGGAGCCGGAATGTGCTCGATGATGGTCTGGAACAACGGCTCCAGGTCTTCGTTTTCCGGAGCGGTGCCGTCGGCCGGCTGCTCGAGGGAGGCACGGCCTACCTTGGCTGCGGCGTAGACAACGGGAACGTTGAGGATCTTGTCCAGATCAAGGTCCGGAACTTCGTCAGCCAGGTCAGAGGCTAGGCCCAGGAGCAGGTCCATGGACTCGTGGACGACTTCCTCGATGCGCGCATCGGGACGGTCGGTCTTGTTGACCAGCAGGATGACGGGCAGGTGCGCGGCCAGGGCCTTGCGCAGCACGAACCGGGTCTGGGGCAGCGGGCCCTCGGACGCGTCAACGAGCAGGACGACGCCGTCAACCATGGACAGGCCGCGCTCCACCTCGCCACCGAAGTCGGCGTGGCCGGGGGTGTCGATCACGTTGATGGTGATGGTCTCGCCCTTGGAGGACGGACCGTTGTAGGCCACTGTGGTGTTCTTGGCCAGGATGGTGATGCCTTTTTCGCGCTCCAGGTCACCGGAGTCCATCACGCGGTCTTCGAGGTGGTTGTGCTCGGCAAAGGAGTTGGTCTGCTTGAGCATGGCATCGACCAGCGTGGTCTTGCCGTGGTCAACGTGGGCCACAATCGCGACGTTGCGCAGGTCACTGCGCGATGCAGTGGCTACCGCGGTGTTGGTGGTGGTTTCAGACATGCGTAATGGCTCGATTCAGTGGGTCAGCTGTAAGTATCGCCGCATTTCCAACTGGAACGCACGACGGATTGGCCCATTAGCACAGGGCACCTTCCCCCATTCTAGCCGCTGAGCCATTTATTGGCCTAAAAACTTGAGATTGGCTGTGGCTGAGGACCCCAGCAGTAGCGCCAGAGACACGGATGTTCTGTGAGAAAAGTCACTGGCTTTATTTGACTTGATGGCCCATCATGGCTGTGATACTTCAAGCTCGTCCGGAGAACCACTGATGCGAAAAGCCTCGGCTCTGTCCCGCTTCGTCGCATCCGGAATCGCTGTAGGCGTACTCCTGTGCGGCTGCGGACAGCCACCTGCACCTCCCGTTGCGTCCACAGTGCACGCCCCCGGGTCCGGACGGCATGTGGCCCGCGGCGTTGACCCGGCAAGTCTCCCCGCCGGCACCATCTACCGGAACCCCGCCAGCGGCAGGGACGAAATGGTGATCCCCGACGTCAGCCGCACAGCCCTCCTGATCGGGGACTCCCAGTCCGAACCCGCAGACGGCTGGCCGCGACTGGGGCTGGCCGCCATTGGTTACAAGGTCCACTTCTGCGGGCTGGGCGGCACGGGCTTCGTGGCCACCAACGGCAAGACCGGGAACTACATCGATGCCCTGCAGCGGGGAGATTGGCTGCTTCCTTATGGGACTCCCCCGCTCATCGTCATCCAGGGCGGCGGCAACGACGCCGGCCAGGGTGCCACTGACGCGCAGATCGTGGCCAACGCGGACCGCCTGGTCGCAGCCCTCAATGAGCGGTACCCGGGTGTCCGGAAGGTCCTGATCGGCACCCTCGGGCGCGGCGCCAACTATGGCGGGGGCCGCCGCAGCCAAGTGGACGCCCTCCTGGGCAGCGTTGCGGCAAGGCACGGCATGCCGTTCGTGGGCGTTGGCGACTGGCTGACCAGGTACAACCTCACCAAGGACCTGGCCGACGCCGTCCACATGAATGCCTCGGGCCGCCGATCGCTTGGTGCCCTTCTGGAAGGCAGGCTTCGTGACCTGGGCATCACAGCCCCTCCCGTCGATGGGACCGGCTCGCTGGCAGCCGCCGAACATGAACTGGGTGCTCCCCAATAGCCTTAACCGGATGGAACCGGCACCCACCCAGGCAGTTACCGGTTCCATCTGCAGCCCGGGAGGGGCTGCTTTTGTGAGGCTGCGCTCAGGCCACCTCGGGCGGGAGCATCAGCTTCGCTCCGGGGATGGCGTTGAGCAGGGCCTTCGTGTAGTCCTCCTGCGGGGATTCGAAGACGTCGTCCGTGGAACCGGTCTCCACCAGCTTGCCCTTTTCCATGACGCAGACGTGGTCGGCGATCTGTCGCACCACGGCCAGGTCATGGGTAATGAACAGGTAGGTAAGGCCCAGGTTCGACTGCAGGTCAGCCAAGAGATTGAGTACTTGTGCCTGCACCAGCACGTCCAACGCTGACACAGCCTCGTCGCAGATGATCACCTCGGGGTCCAGGGCGAGTGCCCGGGCGATGGCCACACGCTGGCGCTGGCCGCCGGAAAGTTCGTTCGGGAACCGTTGCATGCTTGATTGCGGCAGCGACACCTGATCGAGCAACTGGCGGACCTTCTTCTCCCTGCTCGCCTTGCCGCCGATCTTGTGGACGCGCAGCGGCTCCTCGATGGTCCGGTAGATGTTGTACATCGGATCCAGCGAACCGTAGGGATCCTGGAAGATCGGCTGTACCCGCCGCCGGAATTTGAACAGCTCCGCCGGCTTCAGCAAAGAGGTATCGACGCCGTCAAAAAGGATGCGCCCATCCGTGGGCTTCTCAAGTTGCAGGACCATCTTGGCAACAGTGGACTTGCCCGAGCCGGACTCGCCCACGATCGCTGTTGTGGTGCCCCTCGTGACGTCGAAGCTGACTCCATCCACGGCTGCAAAATCCGTCGATTTGCCCAGCCCTTGCCGCAGCTTGTAGACCTTCCGCAGATCCTGGATCTGCAGGACATGGTCAGCGGCGGCGGACTCCACAGGTGCAAGCAGATCCGATGCTTCCACACCGAGTTCCTTGGCCACTTGAATCCTTCGGCTCGCCAAGGAAGGGGCAGACTCGACCAGCCGCTGGGTGTACGGGTGCTGCGGATTCCGAAGGAGCTCCAGCGACGGTCCGGATTCCACCACGTTGCCCTGGTACATGACCACTACCTTGTCCGCCCGCTCGGCAGCCAGCCCCAAATCATGGGTAATGAGCAGGACGGCCGTCCCCAGTTCACTGGTCATGGTGTCCAGATGATCCAGGATTTGCCGCTGGACAGTGACGTCCAGGGCCGACGTCGGCTCGTCAGCGATCAGGAGGCGCGGCTGGCACGACAGCCCGATAGCGATAAGTGCCCGTTGGCGCATGCCGCCTGAAAACTCGTGCGGGTACTGTTTAGCCCTCCGATGGGCGTCGGGGAGCCCGGCCTCTGCCAGTACCTTGGCGATATCGTCCGGACCACTCGGCCGGCCATTGGCACGTAGGGTCTCTTTGACCTGGTAGCCGATCTTCCACACCGGGTTCAGGTTGGACATCGGGTCCTGCGGGACCATACCGATCGTGTTGCCGCGGAGTTCAATCATCCGTTTCTCGGAGGCATGGGCTATGTCCTCGCCGTCAAGAAGGACTTGCCCACCGGACACTGCGCCGTTGTTGGGCAGAAGTCCGATCGCGGCCAAAGCCGTGGTGGATTTGCCCGAACCGGACTCCCCCACGATGGCCACTGTTTCGCCCGGCATGATGGTCAGGTGGGCGTTGCGGACCGCCTGCACGTCACCGCTGCCGGTCTTGAAGGTGATGGCGAGGTCGCGGATTTCCAGGAGGGGCCTGTTTCCTGGCTCCTCTGCCTCGTCGATGTGAACGTCGGGAATTGTCATCTTGTCGTCTCTCATCGCTGCCGGCTCTTAGGGTCGAGGGCGTCACGCACAGCATCGCCGAGCATGATGAAACTCAGGACCGTGATGGACAGGGCGGCCGCGGGGTACAGCATAATTTCCGGCTTCGTTCGAATGGACGACTGCGCGCCTGCGATGTCATTACCCCAGGACATGATGCTGGGTGGCAACCCAATGCCAATGAACGACAGCGTGGCCTCGGCCACAATGAAGATGCCCAGGTTCAAGGTTGCGAGCACGATGATGGGGGCTAAGGCATTAGGCAGGACGTGCCGCACCAAGGCACCCACTTTCGAGACACCCAAGGCACGGGCTGCCGTAACGAAGTCGGCATTGCGGACTTCGAGCACGGCGCCACGTGTAATACGTGCCATTTGCGGCCATGCCAACAGTGCAATGACCGCAACCACTGTCCACACACTCTTGTTTTCCCGGAACACCGGCAGCTGAGTGATCACCAGCGCGCCAAGGACCAGGGGCAAAGCGAAGAAAATGTCACCAAGCCGTGCAAGGACAGCATCCACCCAGCCGCCGTAGTAGCCTGCAACTGCACCGAGGGTCACTCCGATGACGAGGACACAAAGCACTGACAACACGCCCACCGAGAGCGAGGCCTGCGTCCCGTGGACAACCCTCGAATAAATGTCGCAGCCCTGGAAAGTAAAACCGAAAGGATGCCCGGCGGTGGGACCGCCTTCAGAATTTGCCAGTTGACAGTCGTCGTTAGGCGGCACTGTCGAAAGCAGGCCTGGGAAGATCGCGATGACAATCAACGCCAGAATCAGCAGCGTGGAGATAATGAACAGTGGACGGCGGCGAAGCTTTCGCCAGGCGTCTGCCCAGAGGCTCAACGGAGCCTGATCAGACTTCAGGGCATCTGTTGCAAGCAACGGGGTCTGTTCGATGGGTGCTACAAAATGGTTGTTTCTACTGGTCATAACGAATCCTCGGGTCCAGCCAGGCATACAGGAGATCAACAAGCAGGTTGGCCACCACAAAGACCAGCACCAGGATGCTGACAATGGAAACGATGGTTGGGCCTTCGCTCCGCAACGTTGCCTGAAACAGCTTGTTGCCAACTCCCGGAATATTGAAGATGAATTCGGTGACAATCGCGCCGCCCATGAGGCCGCCAAGGTCGGCACCAAGGAACGTCACCACCGGGATCAGCGAGTTACGCAGAATATGGGTCATGACGACGCGGGGCCTGGAAAGGCCCTTGGCCGTGGCAGTCCGCACATAATCGGCATTCATGCTTTCACTCACGGATGCACGCGTCAGGCGCAGCACGTAGGCAAAAGACACCAGGCCCAAGACGGTGGCAGGCAGCAGCAGGTTGCCCCAGTCAGCCGTGGCGCCGACCGTTGGTTTCGCCCATCCCAGCCTGACTCCGAAGATGAGCTGAAAGACGAAGCCGAGAACGAACGTGGGGACGGCGATAACCACCAGGGAGGCGACAAGAACAGTGGAGTCAAACCACTTGCCACGGCGAAGGCCAGCGAAAACGCCGAAAGCGATCCCGAAAACCGCCTCGATGATGAGCGCCTCGACGGCGAGCATGGCCGTCACGGGAAAGATGCGGGCCAGGGACGCCGCAATAGGCTGACCGGTGAAGTCGTTCCCAAGGTTGAACGTAAAGAGGTTTTGCAGGAAAAGTCCGTACTGGACCCAGAAGGGTTCATCCAGGTGGTACTGGCTGCGAAGGGTGTCGATGACAGCCTGCGGGGGCTGGCGGTCACCAAAGAGCGCCGCAATGGGGTCCCCGGGAAGGGCGAACACCATGTAATAGACCAAAAGAGTGGTGCCAAGGAAGACGGGGATCACTTGAAGGAGCCGACGAAGAATAAAGCGGGCCACAGGATCACCGGCCTTCCGGGAGGGAAGAAAAATGGTTCATGCTTGCCTTCCTGCCGTGCAGGCAAAATGGGGGCCCGGCCGTGAAACCGGACCCCCATGCGCCTGTCGGCAAGTTAGATCCTGGGGACTACTTTGCCGTGATGTCGAAGTAGCGGATGCCGCCGTTCCAGCCGGTTTCGGCCTTCACAACGTTGTTGCTCCACACAATCGGCTTAGCCTGATCCCAGAGAGCCAGGCCGGGAAGGTCCTCGAACAGGATCTCCTGTGCCGCGTTGAACTTTGCGTTCGCCTCGTCGGTGGTCTTGGCTGCCAGGCCCTCCTTGAGGAGCTTGTCGAACTCAGGGTTCGAGTACTTCTCGTAGTTGGAGGACGCTCCCGTTGCCCAGACAGGCCCGAGGAAGTTGTACAGCGACGGGTAGTCGCCCTGCCAGCCGGCTCGGGTCAGGCCCGGAAGTGACTGGGACTTGCGCAGGTCCAGTACTTCGGCGAACTTGGCGAAGGGCTGGATTTCAGCCTGGATGCCGAGGTTGTTCTTGAAGCCGTTGGCGACGGCGTCGATCCATTCCTTGTTGCCGCCATCAGTGTTGGAGGCAATCAGGAGCGGCTTGGAATCGTCGTACGGCTGGATCTTTTCGGCCTGGGCCCACAGATCCTTGGCCTTGGCGGGGTCGAACTTCAAGGTTTCGCTGCCCTTGAGCCCTTCCTTGTAGCCATCAATGACCGGCGGGGCGTAAGCCCTGGCCGGGGTGCGCGTGCCACTGAAAATCACCTTGCAGATTTCCTCGCGGTTGATCGCGTAGGAAAGGGCCTGGCGACGAAGCTTGCCGGCCTCGCCCTGGAAGTTCGGGTTGTAACCCGGGATGTTCAGGGTGGAGTTGGTTGCGACGGGCTTCGTGGCGTTACGGTCCGGGAAATCCGTGACGTAGGTCTTCAGTGCATTTGAGGGCAAGACATCAGAGACGTCGAGGTTGTCAGACTGCAGGTCAGTGTAAGCGGGACCCGGGTCAGTGTAGAACTTGAAGGTCACGCCACCGTTCTTCGCTTCGCGGGGTCCGCTGTAGTCAGCGTTCTTCACCAGTGAGATGGACTGGTCATGTACCCACGCGCCGTCCTTTTCGAACTTGTACGGGCCGTTCCCGACAGGGTTTTCGCCGAAGGTCTTCGGATCCGTCAGGGCTGCGGAGGGCAGCGGGAAGAATGCCGAATATCCAAGTCGCAGCGACCAGTCAGCCTCGGGCTGAGTGAGCTTGACAGTGATAGTGGAGTCATCCTTGGCTTCAAGACCTGACATGGTTTCGGCTGTGGGAGCGGGCGTCGTGGTGGTCTTGCCGTCTGCAGATTTCTCAGTGGTGACCGCCGAGACTTCCTCGTAGCCAGCAATGGATTCGAAGAAGAATCCGTTGTTCTGGAGGTTCTTGGAGTTCGCGGCGAAGTTCCACGAATCCACGAACGTCTTAGCCGTGATTTCTTCGCCGTTCGTGAACTTCTGGCCCTGCTTGACCTTGATGGTCCAGTTTTGGGCGTCAGGCGATTCAATGGACTCGGCAAGGGCGTTGACGGGTTTGCCGTCGGCGTCGTACGCGCGTAGGCCTTCGAACAGCAGTTCAACAACACGGCCGCCATAAACTTCATTGGTGTTGGCGGGCAGCAACGGATTCTGTGGTTCGTTGCTATACGCGGTAATGACCTTGTTGGGGTCGCCGGCAGACTGGGTGCCGCCGTCGTCAGTACCGCCTCCGGCACCGCAGCCGGTCAGGGCAAGCGCGGCGATTGCCACTATGCCCAGTGCTTTGGAAGTGCGCGTGAAACGCATTCCGCCTCCTATGAGTTGTGGGAGATATTCAAGGGAAATCTTTTGCTTCCCCGCAGCCTGGACCACAGTCTTCCACTGTGACGCAGGCTACATATACGAGTAGCCTAACCGCACAGAGTCCAAATACTGGTACTCCGTTGCCAAACCGTAACCGGTTAATCGCCATTAGCTCGCCGGGGCACGGAAGTTGTGCAAGTCACATGTTACTCGCAGGTAGGACCAATGCCGAATTGGCCCTGCCAACTCCTCCAAACAGCCCGGGCAGGCGGCAACGCGCCTTAGTTCAGGCGCCACTCCCACACGTTCCACCACACGCCCAAGGGGCCACCACTGGCCTTCACGCCCGTGACGCGTCCCGCAACGGCAGTGGTTCCCGTGGTCTGGTAGAGGGGCAGGCCGTAGTCGCTTTCCCATACCCGTTTGTCTATCTCAGCCATCAGTTCGTCCTGCTTGGCCAGATCAGTGGTGTTGGACAGTTGTTGCATCACCTTGTCCGCGTCAGCGTCGGAATAGCCGTTGAAATTACTGCCCGCTCCGGTCCGGAAAATCTGCGGTACCCGGCCGACGCCTACCCCTGTACTGATCCAGCCGAGGATGGCGGCATCGTAGGAGCCTCCGCCGAGTGCCTTGGCCCAATCGGCGTTGCCCTGCCCGGCATCGATCACACGGAAGCCGGCGAGGGCTGCCGAGTCACGTATCAATTCAAAGGCCTGCACGCGGTTGGGGTTGTCGCGGTTGTAAAGGATCCGGACCGTGGGAGTCGCACCGTCCAGGAGCGACGCAGCCCCGTCGATGTCTACTTCCGCGTAGTCCGTCGAGCCGTTGCCCTTCACCGTTTCGGTGTACTTGGGGTGGGACGGCAGGAAGACGTGGGAGTCGAGCGGTTTGGCGTCCGGCATCTGGTCTCCGACGATTTCTTCGACGATGTCCTGCCGCGGGACGGTCTTGAGGAATGCCTCACGGATCTTGCCGTCGGCGAACACGCCGGAAAAGTTCAGGTCGAGGTGGTCATACCCCGACTGGCTGTAGCGTTGAACAGCTATTCCCTGGCCCTCCAGCCCGTTGAACAGGTCCTCGGATCCCGCGGAGGGCTGGGGCGAAATAATGTCAGCCCGGCCGCTTTTGAGCGCGTCCACAGCCGCCGTCACAGCACCTGTGAATTGGATAGTGATCTCATCCAGGTAGGGCTCCGGACCCCAGACGTAGTCCTTGTTCCGAACAAGTGTCACTGAAGCCTCAGGAATGATGTCCCGGACAATGTAGGGCCCATTCGAGAGGTAAATTGCCGGATCACCGGGCAGCGTTTTCGCATCAAAGCCGGAGTTCCAGAAGCTGCTGACCACCTGGAGGTCCGCATTCAGCACCGGCTGCTCCGCGTCACCGCGGGGCGAATCCCGCAAGAGTTCAATCAGGTCATCTTCATCATTGAGTCCGCCTTTGGCGGCCACAACATGGGCCGGAAGACCGACGTCGAACGCCACTTCCCAGTCAGCGTAGGGCGATCCGTATTCCAAAGTGATGGAGCGACCGTCTCCCCCTATTTCGGGAAAAACCGTAGTGGCCAGGCCGCTGGTGTCCGAGGCTGCGGAAAAGTACCTTCTTCCGGTGCCGGCCACGGGGTCAGCGTCGTCAAAGTAGCCCGACCCCGCCGCCCACGCCAGCACCAGGTCACCCGCATCGACAGCTTCGCCATCGGACCATTTCACGCCTTCGTTGACCGTGTACCGCACTTTCAGCGGCTGGTCAGAGATCTTTTCGTACCGGCCGAATTTCTCGTTCCGGACCACTTTTGCCGAGTCGTCAACGTAGTAAAAGCCGGAGTGGGTGGCGTACCAGACCTTGGAATTGATGTCGGTGTTGCCGTCCGTGCTGAACGGATTAAAGGAGGAGAGGGCATTGACTTCAGCCACTGTGGCACTGCCGCCGCGTTTTGCCTCGCCGACCACCACGGGCAACGCGCCCCCGCCGCCGGAACAACCGGCAAGAACCAGGGCCGCTGCTGCTGCACTGCTGATGAGCTTTACCAGACGCCTGAGAGGCATGCCGTATCCCCTTATGTGTTCCCTCTGCCGGAGGGGCCCCTGGCCTGGCCAGGATCACGTCCAATGTCCTTCAGCAAGGATACTTCGTATGGTCCGGGGCCGGCACCAAAAAGCTGCCCGGTTCCCTGAACCGGGCAGCTTTCGATCCACCCAGCACGTGAAATGAAGGTGCCCTATATGCGCCTTTTCAGCCCGACGTGGGCAGTCCGATATCCGAGTCGGGTGTAGAAGGCTCGGGCCCGTTCCCGTGCTTCGTCCGTGGTCACCTGTGCCAGTTGCGCCCCACGCGCCCGCCCGAAATTGTGTGCCCATTCAAGCATCGCGGTGCCCAAGCCAAGTGAACGCTCCGCGGCCGCAACTCGCAGTCCCTCGATCTGAAGTCGGGAAGAACCACCCCGGGAAAGACCTGGAATAACGGTCAACTGCATCGTGCCCACGATGCGATCGGCACCATTGCGGACAACCCCCAGATAGTTTGAACTGTCACGTTCAACCACGTTGAAGGCCGCCTCGTATCGTTCGAGTTCGGCGCACTCACGATCGGGTCCGAACTGATCATCAGACAGCAGCGCGGCGATGGCCTGAACATCTTCGCGACTTGCCCGTTCCAGCCTGAAGGTCCGGCCCGCCACCCGCAACAGTCCTCGAACCGAGGATCGCGCGTCTGCCTGCAAACGGGCGACCAGCAGATCAAGCCATCCGCCGACGTTGGCTCGAGCCTCGACGGTATCGGGGTAACGGCATCTCAAGTGCAGCCCGGACTCGTCCAGAATGAACCAGAGCATGACGCTGTCGGTGTCGATTGTGGCGCTGACATAATGGGCTTCGAGTCCGACCGAGTCGATTCGCACCGGCAGTCTGCGCAGGTCCAGCCAGGAGATCGCAAACATACCAGGAGCTACGGGCATGCCGCCCCATGGAGCCAGAACGTCCGCACGCGGCCACGAGCCAAGCTGTACGGCCTCTTTTACCGCCGCCGCCGCAGCGTGCGGCTCGGCGACCGCCGACTCAAGTACCGAATTGGTAATGAACCAGCCGACTGAGTCATGCCAGTTCTCATCGAAGCGGCTGTGAACGGGGAAAACAGCTCGCAGCGGCGTTCCGGCCATCTCGCGGGTTACCGCAGTCATCGCAACAACAGCGAGTGCGAGCGTCGACACACCGTCATTGCGGGCCTGCGCGGCAAAGGCGGCACCGTCGTCGAGATCGAACACATCGCGCACTTCCACACGCTCGTGCTGCGGATCGGCCGCGCCCAGGGGCAGTGGGAATTGCGGCATAACGCCGCCGCTGTCCCGGATGATGTTTGCCCATCGGTGACGCACGGAGCCCGGCGCTGCATTCCGCTCCAGCAGTGCTTGCGTGTGTTCAACAAATGCGGGCGCTGGCCCGCGGAACGGTTCGCGGTCCGCCCTCCCAGCATCGAGCGCCGACAGCAGGTCGCGCGCGATCACCAGCATCGACCACATATCGACGTGGGCGTGGTCTGCCGCAATCACGACGGTCAGTCCAGCAGCAGTCTCCAACACGCAGAGCCGGTGTGAGGGCTGCCGATATGGCGAACATGCGGCATCGAGAATGTCCCGCACCGTGTCATTGACGGCCTGGCCAGGAGATATCTGATGCTCGACCCAAGTCCCCGGACCAACGTCAATTTCGTGAAGCTCCGGATCACCATCCGCACCGGGCACGAATGCCGTTCGCAGTGTGCCATGACGGGCTACGACAGCCAGCCACGCATCGGCAATTGACTCACGACGGGTTGGAGTAGGCAGCCGAAAAGACAATGCCATCCAGGAGCCAGGGCGGTCGCCTGCCCCCACATGGAGTTGCTGGTCAAAGGACACTGGAAGGCGTCGGTCCAGCACATTCACACTGACGTCGTAGCCCCAAAGTCGTCCAAACGGTAGGCGCAGGTGCTTGACGTTGGTCAGCCGCATGGCAGAAGCCTATCGCCCCGGATAACCTGAATGCTCAACGCGGCCGCCCGAGGTCACGCGGTCAGTCACGAAACGAGGAGCCAGATGCCCACTTTCGAGGTTCCCGGAGCGGAGCTTGCGGTTGCTTTGAGCGACGAAGGTGGACACCCGGTTGTCCAACTGCATGGCCTTACTTCAAGCCGCGCGCGCGATCGCGTGCTCAACCTCGACCTCGGTCGAGGCCTCAGTGGCACTCGGCTGCTGCGGTACGACGCACGCGGCCATGGCCGGTCGACGGGGCGGAAGGTCCCTGAGGACTATCAGTGGCAAAGCCTCGCCGACGACCTCCTGCGACTGCTCGATCACTGGTTCCCGGGCGAACGTGTCCACGGAGTTGGTCCTTCCATGGGTACCGGCACACTCTTGCACGCCGCTTCCCGCGAGCCTGACCGCTTTACCGGGCTTACGCTTATGGTGCCACCCACGGCGTGGGAAACCCGACCTGCACAGGCTGCAAACTACCGAGCTGCCGCAGCGCTAACCGAATCTGACGGTGTCAAGGCGTTCCTCGCCACCACGCGCGGAGCGCCACCTCCGCCGGCCACAATTGGTGCGCCGGAAACGGTGCCTGACGTCCCCGACGCCCTCTTGCCGTCGTTGTTTCGAGGCGCGGCACTCAGCGATCTGCCTGCTCCCGAGGCCATCGCGCGAATCGATGTACCGACGACAATCCTGGCGTGGGTCGATGATCCGGGCCACCCGCTGTCTACCGCCGAATCCCTTGCCGCGCTGCTCCCCCAAGCAACGCTGACGGTCGCCCGCACCCCGGGAGAAGTCGAAACCTGGCCTAATATCCTGAGCCAGGATGTCGCCCATTGGGGCTAACCGACAATTCGCTCGACTACTTGCTCACATGGAAGCGGCACTCGACTAAACGTTGAAGCGGAACTCCACCACGTCGCCGTCGGCCATCACATATTCCTTGCCTTCAATCCGGACCTTGCCGCGCGACTTGGCCTCGGCCATGGATCCGGCCTCGATCAGGTCGTTGAAGGAAACCACTTCGGCCTTGATGAAGCCACGCTGGAAGTCCGTGTGAATGACGCCGGCCGCCTGCGGAGCGGTGTCACCCTGATGGATGGTCCACGCCCGCGTTTCCTTGGGTCCGGCTGTGAGGTAGGTCTGCAGCCCCAGCGTGTGGAAGCCCACGCGGGCCAACTGGTCGAGGCCCGACTCGTCCTGGCCGTTCATTTCCAGCATTTCCCGGGCTTCTTCCTCGTCCAGCTCCACGAGGTCGGACTCCAGCTTGGCATCGAGGAAGACGGCGTCCGCGGGGGCCACCATGGCCCGCAGCTCTTCCTGCTTCTCCGGGTTCCCCAAAATGCCTTCGTCGGCGTTGAAGACATAAATAAACGGCTTGGCCGTCAGCAGGCTGAGCTCCTTGAGGTGCTCCATCTCCAGCTTGTCGCTTTTGATGGAGGCGAAGATCGTGTCGCCGCGCTCAAGGACTGCCTGCGCAGCCTTGATCGCTGCCAGTTCGGCGGCTTCCCGCTTCTTGATCTTGACTTCTTTTTCGATCCGCGGAATGGCATTCTCAATGGTCTGCAGATCGGCCAGGATCAGCTCGGTGTTGATGGTTTCCATGTCCGAGCGTGGGTCCACCTTGCCGTCCACGTGGATGACGTCAGGATCATCGAACACCCGGACCACCTGGGCGATGGCCTCAGCTTCACGGATGTTGGCAAGGAACTTGTTGCCCAGGCCTTCGCCCTCCGACGCGCCCTTGACGATTCCGGCGATGTCCACGAAGGATACCGGGGCCGGCAGCAGGCGCTGCGAGCCAAAGATCTCCGCGAGCTGCTTCAGCCGCGGATCCGGCAGGTTCACGACGCCGACATTCGGCTCGATCGTGGCGAACGGATAGTTCGCTGCGAGGACCTGGTTGCGGGTCAGTGCGTTGAAGAGAGTTGATTTGCCGACGTTGGGCAGTCCGACGATGCCAATAGTAAGAGCCACGAGCATTGATTCTACCCGCAGCAGGCCCAGAACCTTTCAGCGGCGGTCTTTGGAAGTCCGCGCAACCCTGCGGACATCCCGCGCGCAGGACTGCCGCTGCCCTGAATTGTCACAGGGGCATGCCACAGTGAGGATATGGATGCTTTCGCCCTGATTCTTGCCCTGTTGATGCTGCTGGTCGGCGCCTTTGCCGGTGCCGCCGCCACCTATTTTTCGTTCCGCCGCCGCGCCCACGCGCTGGAGGAGGATTTCGACGCCGTCTCATCCCGCCTTTCCGAGGTCAGCGCCCAGTTCGCCGCAGCCGACGCCGAACGCCGCCTCCTCAGCATCCAGAACCGGGAGCTCGGCGAGTCCCGCAGCCAGGACGGGAACGTGCTGCGTGCGCTCGCACCGGTGGCAGAGAAACTGACGGCCGTGCAGCAGCAGGTGGCGCTGCTGGAGCGTGACCGACTCGAACAGTATGGCCAGCTTGCGCAGCAGCTCCAGGAGGCCCGTCTCTCGGACGCCCAGCTGATCCGCTCCACCCATGCCCTCGAATCTGCCCTTCGCTCAAACAGCGCGCGCGGCCAATGGGGCGAGGTACAGCTGCGCCGGGTGGTTGAAGCATCCGGGATGCTCAAGCACGTGGACTTCCTGGAGCAGGTCCACAGCTCCGGCACGGACTCAACCGTCCGCCCCGACCTCGTGGTCCAGCTGCCTGGGGAAAAGCAGCTCGTGGTGGACGCCAAGGTGCCGCTGTCCTCATACCTCGCTGCCCAGGAACTGGGTTCCGTGCCGGCGGGTGAGCAGGGAAATCGCCCACTGGACGGCGGCGGCTCTCAGCAGGCCTTGCTGGCCGCCCACGCAAAGGCCCTGCGCGCCCACGTTGACGCCCTCAGCAACAAGAAATACTGGGACATTCCCGGAAACACTCCCGAGCTGGTGATCTGCTTCCTGCCCGCCGAATCGATCCTGGCGGCGGCCCTCATGGCGGATGCCACTCTGCTGGATCATGCCTTGTCCAAGAACGTGGTCCTGGCTTCACCCAGTACCCTGCTGGCCGTGCTGAAATCCGTTGCCTTCACGTGGCGCCAGGATGTGCTGACGGACAGCGCACGCGAACTTTTCGAGCTCGCCCGTCAGCTGTACGAACGCATGGGAACCCTGGGCGAGAACGTGGGCAAGCTGGGCTTGTCGCTGAAGTCCTCAGTGGACCGGTACAACTCCATGGTCGGCACCCTTGAGGCCCGGATCCTGCCCACTGCCCGGAAACTCAACGCCATGGACGAATCCGGATTGCTCACGCCACCTGCGCTGGAAGTAACGCCGCGTTCGCTGGCAGCCCCGGAGCTGCAGCAGGACGACGCCGCGGCCTGACGTTGCGGGGAACTGTCAGCTGCGGGACCGGCGTCCGCCGAGCGCGCGGCTGACATCCCCGGCTTCCTTGAGAGTTGCCCGAAGCTCTTTGGGCAGCGAGAAGAGCAGGTCTTCCTCGGCCGTGACAACTTCCTCCACGGAAGAGTAGCCGTAGTCTGCGAGCAGCCGCAGGACATCCTTGACCAGGACTTCGGGCACGGAAGCGCCGGAGGTGACCCCGACAGTCGCCACCCCTTCAAACCATGCCTCGTCCACTTCGTTGGCAAAGTCCACGCGGTAGGACGCCTTGGCACCGTATTCCAGGGCAACTTCCACAAGCCGTACCGAGTTCGAAGAGTTGGCCGAACCCACCACAATGACCAGGTCCGCCTGGGGAGAGATCTTCTTGATTGCCACCTGCCGGTTGGTCGTCGCGTAGCAGATGTCGTCGCTCGGCGGATCCTGGAGGGTGGGGAACCGCTCCTTGAGGAGCCGGACGGTCTCCATGGTCTCATCAACACTCAGGGTGGTCTGGGACAACCAGATGACTTTTTCCGGATCCCGGACCGTCACCTGGTCCACTTCATGCGGGCCGTTGATGATCTGGATGTGCTCCGGTGCCTCGCCCGCGGTGCCTTCAACTTCCTCATGGCCGTCGTGGCCGATGAGGAGGATGTCGAAATCGTCCTTGGCGAACCGGACGGCCTCCTTGTGGACCTTGGTCACCAGCGGGCAGGTGGCATCAATGGTACGGAGTCCGCGGTCCTCTGCGGACTGGACTACGGCGGGCGATACGCCGTGGGCAGAGAAGATGACCAGGGCGCCTTCGGGCACCTCGTCGGTTTCGTCCACAAAGATGGCGCCCTGTTCCTCCAGCGAGCTCACCACGTGGACGTTGTGCACGATCTGTTTCCGCACATACACCGGAGGGCCGTAGTGCTCCAAGGCCTTTTCCACGGCTATGACGGCCCGGTCAACACCGGCGCAATAGCCGCGAGGAGCCGCCAGCAGAACCTTCTTCGGGCCCGCTACCGGGGCCGCCGCAGCAACATCCTCAGGCGAGCGCCGCCTTCGCGGGACAGTTGGCATCGAGAGGGAAACGGCGGTGGAAGTCATTCCTCCATGCTACCGGGTGAGGGCCCGCCGCCCCCGCGAAGCGATGCCGATCACAAGGCCGGCTGCCAGGAGCACTCCGCCTGCAACCGCGGTTCCCGATATCCAGGACTGAAAGCTGCTGGACGCCGCCGCCACGAACGCATCCTTGAACCTGTCGGCCACCTCATTTCCGCTGGCCGTCCCCACGACGGCGTCGCGGGCCCATTGTGAGCCGAAAGTCCACAAGGCCGCCAGGAGCAGTGCACCCACGCCAGCACTGAAAAATACGGTCCAGCGCCGGCGCGCCAACACCAAGGCGAGTGCCAGGGCGATTCCCGCGCCGATCGCCAGCGAATAAGCCAGCGGTGCGTAGGCAGACAGGCGCTCGATCCACTGGCGCTGATCCGGCTGTCCAACGTTGATCAGGGTCTGTTCGGGGGCTTCCAGCGTCAGTCCCGTGGTGCGGGAAAGCTCCTCAACCGCCAGCGCAACCAAGGGTGCCACATCCAGCGTGAGCGACGTGGCGGTGTCCGCTTCGGCCGGCAGGGAGGCGGGGTCGGCAAAGCTCAAACGATGGCTCTTCCGGAGGGACTCTTCCCAGGCTGCCGGGTAACCGGGCAGCCCGGTCAGGGAGCCGGCCGCCGCCTCTGCCACCGGCTCGACGAGGCCTGCCAACGCGTCCGGGATGGAGCTTGTGTCGATGGATCCCACTGCAGCGGCAGCGAGTCGCTGCTGGAAGTCTGCGTCCTGCCCCAGCGGAGCCGACAGCGCCACAAAGCCGTCCTCATCCACCACGTTGCGGTCCACCCAGATAGCAGGGATTGCCACGGCGGACAGCAGGACGCCGAGGAGAACGGCTACGGCTGAAAGGAAGGTGCGCAAAAGCTGGTCCTAACTGGTTGGCGGCTGAGGGGCCATCCTATGCATGAAGCCTGGATAAAGAATGTCCGCCTTCGGTGGTAGAGCTTATGGATAAGGTTGAATGACAGCCGCCATTCAAACATGAACTGCCCACTGCCGAACAAAGGACCGCCATGCCGCCAGCCACAGCTTCCCGGGGCAGCGGGCATGTCTGAACAGGCTGCCCTTCCGGGCACCGCTGCCAGCACGCTGCCCGCCACTGCCGCTGAAACCAGCCCGGACAATCCTTGGCCTTTGCAGTTGTTGTCCCAGAAACTCAAGGCGCACATCGACCGCACGCCTTCTGCATGGGTCGAGGGCCAGGTCATCGAAATGAACCGCCGCGGCGGCAATGCCTATTTGACGCTGCGCGACGTCGACGCGGAGGTTTCGCTGCCCGCGTCGGTCTGGACCAAGGTGCTGGACCGCCAGAACATGCCGTTGGAGCGGGGATCCCGGGTGGTGGCCCTCCTGAAGCCTGAGTTCTGGCTGAAGACCGGCCGCCTCAACATGCTCGTCAGGGATATCCGGCCGGTAGGACTGGGCGATCTGCTGGCGCGGATCGAACGCCTGCGCCAGGCACTTTCGGCCGAGGGCCTTTTTGCGGACTCCCGGAAAAAGACCCTGCCGCTGCTGCCCCACCGCATCGGCCTCATCACGGGTCGGGATTCCGACGCCAAGAAGGACGTCCTGCAGAACGCGGCGCTTCGTTGGCCGGCCGTTGAGTTTGAAATCCGTGAGGTGGCTGTCCAGGGCAACACCGCGGTGTCGCAGATCGTCCGGGCACTTCGCGAGCTTGACTCCCGTCCCGACGTCGACGTCATCGTCATCGCCAGGGGCGGCGGAGCCCTGGAGGACCTCCTTCCGTTCAACAGCGAAGAACTGATCCGCGCCGTCGCCGCCGCGGTCACCCCGGTGGTCAGCGCCATCGGCCACGAGGCGGACAGGCCATTGCTCGACGACGTCGCCGACCTGAGGGCTTCAACGCCCACCGATGCCGCCAAACGGATCGTCCCGGATGTCGCGGAGGAACTGGCCGGCGTCGGCCAGGCCAGGGAACAGCTCCGCCGCTGCATTAGCCGGCTGGTGGACCGGGAGACAGACCGCCTCCATGCTCTGCAGTCCCGCCCGGTGCTCGCCGCGCCGGAAACCATGGTGACGGGCCGCTCGGAAGAGATTGAGCGCCTCCTGCGGCGATCCTCCGCGGCCGTCAGCTCGCTGGTGGTGCGGGCGGCTGACCAACTGGCCCACCTGCAGGCCCAGGTGCGGTCACTTTCCCCACAAAAAACCCTCGACCGCGGCTACGCCGTAGTGGAACTGGCCAACGGCCGGCCCGCGCGGGCAACGGAAGCTTCCGGCCACGCCGTGGTCCGAGACCCGTCGGAGGCACCGTCCGGAACAGCACTATCGGTGCGGGTCGCCCACGGCCTGTTCGGGGCCACCTCCACCGGGAAACTTCAACAAGGAGAAGCACATGCCTGACACAAAGCCCGATCCGGAAATCGAAGCGCTGAGCTACGAGGAGGCGCGCGAGCAGCTCATCGGCGTCGTGGGAAAGCTGGAGGCCGGAGGTGCAAGCCTTGAGGAATCACTGGCCCTCTGGGAACGGGGCGAAGCCTTGGCGAAACGCTGCGAGGAATGGCTCGAAGGCGCCAGAAAGCGTCTGGCTGCTTCCCGGGACCAGCCGCTCTAGGCACGGCCGGAACCTCTTTCCGAGACTTCCCTTGCAGGACCTTCTGACGATCGCCTGGGTTCAGGACCTTTCGACCAGTTCGCGTTCAATCGGGACGTCAAGCTCGGCCTTTGGCCACTCCAGCCTGAGGTCAGACAGGGCTCCCAGCACCAGCTGCTGCACAGCGATCCTGGCATACCATTTCTTGTTGGCCGGCACCACGTGCCAAGGGGCAACCTCAGTGCTGGTGGCGTCGAAGGCAGCCTGGTAGGCGTCCATGTAGTCGTCCCAGAAGGCCCGCTCCTTGAGGTCTCCGCTGCTGTATTTCCAGTGTTTGGCGGGGTTGTCCAGTCTGGCCAGGAGCCGTGACTTCTGTTCATCCCTGCTGATGTTCAGCATCACCTTGACGATTTTCGTGCCCGCATCCGTCTGCCGCGCCTCAAATTCGTTGATAGCACGGTACCTGCGCTTGATTTCCTCAGGCGCTGCCCAGTTGTGGACCCGGTGGATCAGGACGTCCTCATAATGTGACCGGTCAAAGATGCCCACCATGCCTGCTGCCGGCACGGCCTTCTCGATCCTCCACAGGAAATCGTAGGACTTCTCCTCCTCGGTGGGAGCCTTGAACGCCTTGAACTGGACGCCCTGCGGGTCCATCGCGGCCATGACGTGGTTGACGATGCCGCCCTTCCCCGCCGTGTCCATGGCCTGCAGGATCAGGAGCATCCGCTTCTTCCCGCCAAAGCGCGACTCCGCGAACAGCTTTTCCTGCAGTTCGGCCAGCGCGCTGTCCAGCTTGGCCAGGATGGTCTGACCGTCAGCCTTGTTCCCTGGGTATCCGGGCGTGGCGTCCGCGTCTGCGTCGGCAAGGGAATAGCCCTCACCAATCCTCAGCGTTTCAGAAGGGTGCTCCTCGAACTCAACGACGCCGTCCATGACGGTCCTTTCCCACGGTTCCGCGTGCCAAGGATGCACGTCACCACAGGCTAGTTCCCCTGATACCTGCTTAGGAAGTCCCCCATGCGCCCCACAGCCTCCTCGATGTCCTTGACGTTGGGCAGCGTGACCATCCGGAAGTGGTCCGGACGGACCCAGTTGAAGGCACGGCCGTGCGAAACAAGGATCTTCTGCTCTTTCAGGAGGTCCAGCACGAATTTTTCATCGTCCCGGATGTGGTAGACCTCCGGGTCCAGCCGCGGGAACAGATAAAGCGCGCCCCTGGCCTGTTGTGTGCTGACTCCCGGAATGGCGTTCAGCATGTCGTACGCCTTGTTGCGTTGCTCCAGGAGCCTCCCGCCGGGAAGGATGAGGTCGTTGATGCTCTGGTAGCCGCCGAGCGCCGTCTGGATGGCATGTTGGGCGGGCACGTTGGCGCATAGACGCATGTTGGCGAGCAGGTTGATGCCCTCCAAGTAATCCGAGGCATCCTTCTTGGGCCCGGATATGGCCATCCAGCCAGCCCGGTAACCACAGACCCGGTAGGCCTTCGAGAGTCCGCTGAAGGTGAGGCAAAGGACGTCGTCTCCGGTCAGCCCGGCGAGGTTTATGTGGACCGCGTCCTCATACAGGATCTTTTCGTAGATTTCATCTGCGAAAAGCACCAGCCCGTGCTTCTCGGCCAGGGCCACAATCTTCTTCAGCGTCTCTTCGGGATAGACGGCCCCGGTGGGATTGTTCGGGTTGATCACCACAATGCCCTTGGTGCGGGGCGTAATCTTCGCTTCCATGTCCTCGAGGTCGGGCTGCCAGCCGGACTCCTCGTCGCACAGGTAATGCACCGGCTTACCGCTGGCCAGGGCCACTGAAGCGGTCCACAGCGGGTAGTCCGGGGTGGGAATCAGGACTTCGTCGCCGTCGTCCAGCAACGCCATCAGGGACATCGTGATGAGTTCGCTGACGCCGTTGCCCAAGTAGATGTCATCCACATGGATGTTCTGGATGCCACGGGTCTGGTAATACTGCGACACTGCGGTCCGGGCCGAAAAAATGCCGCGGGAGTCGCTATACCCCTGGGCATGCGGCAGGTGGCGGATCATGTCCACCAAAATCGCGTCCGGGGCTTCAAATCCAAACGGCGCGGGGTTTCCGATGTTCAGTTTGAGGATCCGGTGACCCTCCGCCTCCATCTGCTGGGCGGCCTGAAGAATCGGTCCACGGATGTCGTAAAGGACGTTGTGAAGCTTGGTGGACTGCCTGAATTCTGCCATCCATCAAATATGCCACAGGAAGGATGTACTTCCGTTGAGACCTCGGACACGTTCGACGGCGGCTGCCGGACACTGAAAGTCCGGCAGCCGCCGTCGTGGTTGAACCGGAAAACAAGGGCTACTTGACGATGCCCTTGTCCTTGAGCCAGGCGGCGGCAGCGTCCTTGGCGTTCTGCTTCTGGCTGCCGCTGACTGCACGGTTGAGGTTGACCAGGTCATCGGTGGTCAGGATCCGCGATACGGCGTTGAGGGCTTCCTTGGCCTTGTCGGTCATTTTTGCCTCGTTGTACAGGGGCAGGACCTGCTGGGCCTTGAAGTTGTTCTTGGGATCTTCGAGCACCACGAGGTCGTTGTCCGCGATGGACGGCGTGGTGGTGTAAATATCAGCCACCTGGACCTCATCGGTCAGCAGTGCCTGCAGCGTCAGGTTGCCGCCGCCGTCACTGAACGGCTTCAGCGCCTTGAGCTCACAGCCGTAGTTCGCCTTGAGCCCCGGGAAGCCGTAGGCCCGGGTTTCGAAGGTCGCCGGCGCGGCCATGGTCAGGTCCTTGCAGACCTTGGCGAGGTCCTCGATGGACTTCAACTGGTACTTCTCCGCCGTTGCCTTGGTGACTACCATGGCGTCCTTCGACTCAGCCTTTGATGCCTCCAGGACTGCCAGGCCCTCGGGGAGCTTCTCCGGCAGGGCCTTGTAGATATCGTCAGCAGAAACCTCGGCGGCCTCGGGGTCCACGTGCGAGAGCAGGTTGCCGGAGTAGTCCGGGACGAGGTCGACCGAGCCGTCCTGCACAGCCTTGAAGTAGATCTCGCGTGATCCGATGTTGGGCTTGGTGCTGGCCGTGACACCGGCAGCCGTCAGGGCGCCGGCGTAGATTTCGGCCACGATCTGGCTCTCCGGGAAGTCTGCCGATCCAACCACGAGCGGTCCGCCGGTTGACCCGCCGGTTCCGCCAGTGGTGGGGGTGGACAGGGGGTCGCCGCCGCCACAGGCGGAGAGCGCGACGGCGAGGCCGACGCCCGCCGCGAGGCCGGCAAGGCTCCGGCGGGTGATGGTTGTCCGTACTGGGTTCTTCATGGGGTGCCTCCTTGAACAGCAGCTGCCGCAGGCGCGGCAACCGTAAGATCGGCGGGAGCCTTGTGGCCGCCGTCGGGATCGGTGGACAGGCCGGGCGAGAGCACCATTCTCTGCACCGCGGCAAGAATAAGGTCGACGGCGATGGCCAGCCCCGCGATGAGCAGCGAACCGCCGAGCATCCGGGGAAAGTCCTGCAGGACCAGGCCGTCGAAGAGATACCGGCCGAGGCCGCCGAGCGGCAGGTAGGCAACAACCGATACGGTGGCAATGACCTGGAGCACGGCTGTGCGGATGCCGCCGAACATGACCTGCAGGCCGTTGGGTACTTCCACGCGGAAGAGGATCTGGAGCTCGGTCATTCCCATGGCCCGGGCGGCATCAACCACTGTCCGTTCAACGCTGGAGATGCCCGCATACGTTCCGGCTAGCAGCGGCGGGACGGTGAGGATCACCAGTGCCCAAACCGGCGGCATCAGGCTGCTGCCTGCGAGCAGTGCGAAAAGGACGAGCAGCCCCAGGGTGGGGAGGGCACGCAGCGCGCCGGCCACGGCGACGGCAACCACGCGCCCCCGGCCGGTATGCCCGATGTACAACCCCACCGGGACCGCGATGGCGGCTGCTATCACCAGCACCAGGCCGCTGTACTGCAGATGCTCCAGCAGGCGGACGGCGATGCCCGAGCTTCCGGACCAGTGCGCGGGGTCGGTCAGCCAGGCGATGGTCTCCAGGAAGATGCTCATCGTGCCGTCTCCACAGCCAAGGGCAGGCCTGCGGCGTCTTTCATGCCTGAATCGGCAGGGGCTTTCGCAGCCCGCGTCCATGGCGTCAGCAACCGTTCCAGCAGCACCAGCACCATGTCCATCAGCAGGGCCAGCACCAGGATGGCCACGATGCCCACCACCACTTCAGTGACGAACGTCCGCTGCAGGCCGTCGGTAAACAGCATGCCCAGGTTACCCACCCCCAGGAGGGCGGCAACACTGACGAGGGAGATGTTGCTGACGGATACCACCCTGAGCCCCGCGAACATCACCGGGAGGGACAGCGGCAGGTCAATCTGGAGGAACCGCAGCCAGGGCTTGTAGCCCATGGCCACCGCGGCTTGGCGCAGGTCTTCGTCCACGGAGTCGAAGGCATCCAGGGCGGCTCGCACCAGGAGCGCGACCGCGTACAAGGTGAGGGCAACAATAACGTTCAGCGGATCGAGGATCCGGGTTCCCAGGAGGGGCGGCAAGATGATGAACAGGGCCAGCGACGGGATGGTGTACAGCAGTGAACTTGCCGTCAGCACAACAGACCGGAGCGTGGCGTTCATCCGTGCGAGCTGGGCCAGCGGAATCGAGAGAACCAATCCGAGCACCATAGGGATCAGGGCAAGGATCAAGTGCTGGCCCGCCCGTTCCATGACCATGCCGCTGTTCGACAGGAACCAGTCCATCAGAGCGCAGCCTGCCGGACCTGGCGGGCTTCCTCAATAACAGCCAGGACCTCCTGTGCCCTGATGGTCCCCAGGACGCGGCCCTCCCGGTCCACGGCCACACCCAGGCCCGAGGGCGAGGAGAGCGCAGCGTCCAGAGCCCGGCGAAGGGTCTCGCCAGGCCGGAACAGGGAGCCGCCGGGAATGAGTTCGCTGTCCGTCCCCGGACCCGCCCAGCCGAGCGGGTGCATGTCGCTGTCCACTACCAATTGCCAGCCTGACACAGCTCCGGGGTCTCCGGCGAAGCCCGAATCTCCCCGGACGAGCGTGGGCACCGGGTGGATCCCCACGCCGTCGGACGCCGTAAAGCCCAGATGGCGGAACCCCCGGTCCCGGCCGACGAAAGCTGCCACAAAGTCGTTGGCGGGGGCCCGCAGGATTTCCTCGGGCGTGGCGTACTGGGCCAGCTTGCCGCCCACGGCAAAGACTGCCACCTTGTCTCCCAGGACAGTGGCCTCGTCAATGTCGTGGGTCACAAAAACGATGGTTTTGGCCAGGTCTTTTTGCAGCCGCAGGAGTTCCTGCTGCAGCTCGTCCCGCACCACGGGATCCACCGCGCTGAACGGCTCATCCATCAGGAGCACGGGCGGGTCGGCGGCGAGCGCACGGGCTACGCCAACGCGCTGCTGCTGCCCTCCGGACAGCTGGGAGGGGTACCGCTTTCCCAGGACGGACGCCAGTCCGACGACGTCGAGCAGCTCTTCGGCGCGTTTGCGCGCTTCAGCCTTGGGGACGCCGTTGAGCCGGGGAACGGTGGCGATGTTATCCAGCACCGTTCGGTGCGGCATCAGCCCTGAAGACTGCATGACGTAACCCATGGAACGCCGGAGTTCGGCTGCGGGAACGGAGATGACGTCCTTGCCGTCCACGGTGATGACGCCTGACGTTGGCTCGACCATGCGGTTGATCATCCGCAGGGACGTGGTTTTGCCGCAGCCGGACGGGCCCACGAAAACGGTGATCGCACCCCTGTCGATTGACATGGTCAGCTGGTCCACGGCAGGGTGCCCGCCCTGATACTGCTTGGTGACGCTTTGGAACTCAATCATGGCCTGGTCCATTGCGGGACTTACCTGTTCTCTTGGACGGCATCGGACTGCGGATCGACTCGGTAAATAAGCACACTGATAATCACGGTAACCCTCATCCGACCTCAGCTTAACCAGTGGCGCAGGGAAAGTGGGCGAAGGAATCCCTACTGTAATCATTCGGAGACCTCGCCTGTGCGGATGGGAGGAGGTTGCGGAGGGACCCCAACGGCCCGGGCAGCCGGCAGGGCGTTGGGCACTGACCGGGGCCCGCGGTGGGCCTAGAGTTGGACTGTGACCAATCTCGAAGTGACTCCCGAGCAGGAAGTTTGTCCACCGGCGGCCCCCGAAGACAGTTCGGGTCCTTGCCTGCAGCTCTGGCCGGAGCGGGAAGTTCCGCTGGGTGGGGTGCGGGCCATGAATGTTCGTCGCACGCTACCCCAGCGGGGCCTGCCCACCATCGGTGCGTGGTGCTTCCTGGATAGCTTCGGACCGGACAGGACTGCAATGTCCGTGCTCCCCCACCCGCATATCGGGCTGCAGACCGTGACATGGCCGCTGGCAGGGCATATCCGCCACCGGGACAGCGTGGGCAGCGACGTCGTGGTCCGCCCGGGCGAGCTGAACATCATGACGGCCGGGCGCGGCGTCTCCCACTCGGAATTTGCTGTTTTGCCGTCGTCACTCCCCACCTCCGACGGCGGCGGACAGCTGCCGCTGCAGCGCGGGCTCCAGCTCTGGGTTGCGCTCCCGGACAGCCACCGGCACACGAAGCCTGCCTTCGAGCAGCACCGCGAACTTCCGTCCGTGACCGGTGAAGGATTCACCGCGACGGTGATGGTAGGGGAATTCGCCGGTGCGGCGTCACCGGCCACCATGTACTCCCCGATCGTCGGCGTCGACATCTCGTGCGCGGGCCCGGCCGTGCTCCCCCTCAACAAACACTTCGAACATGCCGTCCTGGTGCTCGACGGCGGGCTGGTGGTGGACGGGCAGGAGATTCCGCCGGGGCCGCTGGGCTACCTGGGCGTGGGACGGACGCAGCTAGCCGTTGAGGCGCTCCCGGACACCAGGTTCGTGCTCCTCGGCGGCGAACCGTTCCAGGAGGAACTCCTGATGTGGTGGAACTTCGTGGCACGCACCCATGAGGAAGTGGAGGAGGCTCGTGAGGCTTGGGAGGCACAGGCCGGTATGCCTGGTTCCGAGGCCCGGGAGGCACGCTACGGGCTGGTGGAAGGGCACGGGCCCGACGCCGGTGCTGAAGCAGGCCGGATCCCCGCGCCCGTCCTGCCAACCGTGCGGCTGACGCCGCGGAAGCGCAGTACCCTCCCGTGACGGGCTGTTGCCAGTAGGTCAGTCAGTACTGGCCGTCCGGCAGGCCCCGTGGGCTACTCCTGCTCGGAGACCAGTTGCAGGACACCGAACACAGGTTCCTGGTCCAGTACACGCACGGCGGTGATGCCCGCAGCGGCCAGATGCTTGCGGAAAGCGTCCTGGAGCGGTACAACATTCATTCCCAGGCCGCCGCCCAGAATGACGGGCCCGTCAATTCCCAGCTTCCCGAGCGCCTGCGCGGCCAGGGCTGCGAGATCGCTGCCGGCCTGGTCCAGGAGCTCCTGGCTTCCGAGGTGGCCTGCCGCTGCAGCTTCAACCACGGGACGGGCCTGCTGGGCCCAGAAGCGGCGGCCGGTATCGGGGGAATGGAACAGCGAGATCAGCCGGTTGGGATCCTCCACCCCGCAGGAGTCCAGGAGCGCCGCCGTCAGCTGGTCGACCGGAAGGCCCTGGTTCATCCTGCGCAAGCTGTAGCGGACAGCTTCGCGCCCCAGCCAGTAGCCGCTGCCTTCATCGCCGAGGAGATAGCCCCAGCCACCGGCCCGGGCCTCTTCGCCTTTGGCATTCCTGCCCCAGGCGGCTGAGCCCGTTCCGGCGATCACTGCAACGCCCGTGCTGGCCCGGCCGGCAGCCAGCAGCAGGCGGGAGTCGTGGACCACCGTAATCCTGGCTCCGGGAACGTGGGGTTCGATCAGGGCCGCGAGCGCTGCGGCGTCGTCGTCCGTGTCGATCCCGCCCGCGCCGGCGTACACCTGGGAGACGCTGCCGCCGCCGATCCGGGCGAACAGGTCAGCGAGGTTGAAGGCCGCTTCCTCGCGGCTGACGTTTTGGACGTTGGAACTGCCTGCGGACTCGTCTGCGACCGCCCTTCCGTCGACAAAACGGACCCCGCGGGTCTTGGTTCCCCCGATGTCCAACCCGATGACGGTTCCTGATAATGGGCCGCGTCCGGCGGGGCTGTGTTCTGCGGAGGACGGGGTCAGGGGATTTTCGATGTCAGTCACATCACCAGCCTACTGATGCCCGTTCGGGAAGCCTGCCCGCCGTCGCCGTGTTTCATCCGCTGCGGGATTGGACGAGGCCTGCCAGCAGCTGTGGTCCCTCCTTAAGGACCATCTCCCGGAAAAGCCGGACAGCGTCAGGTTCGGCGTCGGGGCCGGGTTTACGCACTCGCCACGCCAGTCCGATTTCCCGGAAGGCCAGGCCGGACTCAATTGCCACTTCGACCCAGCCCAGGTTGCCGGTCTCCGGGCTGACCTCACGGCCCGGGCCGCTGCCGCCGGGCGGGAGGATGCTCACGCCAAGCCCGGCCGATACCAGCCCCCGCACCGTGTGGGAGTCCTGGCTTTCAAAGGCGATGCGCGGCCGGAAGCCTGCTTCGCGAAACAGTGCGTCCGTCAGGGAACGCAGGCCATAGCCGGACCCCAGTGCCACAAACGGATCGGTCCGGATGTCCTGGATCCGGGCGCTGCGGCGGGACGCCAGCGGGTGGGAGTGATGAACTACCAGCCGCAGCGGTTCGCGGTAGAGCGCTGCCGACGAAACGGAGCGGCCTGCCTGCGCCACGGGAGCAGTGAGGGCCAGGTCCGCCTGTCCGGATGCCAGCTCCGCGAGGCAGCTGTCCCTTGCACCCTGGCTGAAAGTGAAACCTGCTTCGGGGTGGCGGCTGCGGAAGGCGCTGACCAGCAGCGGCAGGGTGGCCTCGCCGAAGGTGTGCTGGAACGAGATGGATATCCTTCCCCGTACGACGTCCGATTCGTGCCGGACCAGGTCCAGCCCGGTCTGGAATTCGTCCAGCGCAGCTTCGATGAATGGAAGCAGTGTCCGGGCGGCGGCCGTCAGGCGCACTCCCCTGCCGTCGCGGATCAGGAGTTCGGTTCCGACGGCGGCGCTGGCGCGGCTCAGTGCGCGGCTCACCGTGGACTGCGGCACGCCCAGGAGCTCGGCCGTTTCGGTGATGTGCTGCGTCCGTCCCAGCTCGGCAAGGAGAGGCAACAGCGGCAGCAGTTGGGCCATTTGTTTCTGGTCAGCGTTCATGGAGCTACCCTTCCGGCCAGCTGTTCCGTTCCATTTTTGATATGAAATTCAAGGCAAACATGCATTGGAAGCATATATTGCCCGGCGTCTATCGTGGAGAAATGGGCACAGATCAGCGTTCGGCCGGCAACGGGAGACCCGTTCCGACGTCGTGGGATGGCCACCCGAAAGGCTCCGCTGCGTACGGGAAGGTCCTGGCTGGCCTGGCCTTTGCCGGCGTCGCCACATTTGCCCAGCTCTACTCCACGCAGGCCGTGCTGCCGATGATGGCAACCGACCTGCGGATTACAGCTGCCGAGGCGGGGCTCACCATTTCACTGGCCACTGTCGGGCTGGCGGTCACAGTCATCCCCTGGTCCTTCCTCGCAGACAGGATCGGACGTGTAAAGGCTATGGCGATGGGTATCAGTGCCGCCACGGTCCTCGGCCTGCTCGTGCCACTCGCCGAAAACTTCGGGATACTCCTGGGGCTGCGGTTGCTGGAGGGAATGGCCTTGGGAGGGATACCTGCCATCGCCATCGCCTACCTCAACGAGGAAGTCAACAAGGCACATGCTGCCTTGGCGGCCGGAAGCTATGTCGCGGGAACCACCCTTGGCGGCCTCGCAGGAAGGCTCGTTGCCGGTCCCGTCGGGGAACTCTGGGGATGGCGGGCAGCCGCGTTAGCGGTGTCACTGCTGGCCACCGTGGCAGCGGTACTGTTCCTGCTGCTGGTCCCCAAAGCCCGGGGGTTCACGCCGGCGAAGGCGGCAGGCCTGCGGGGGGCGTTCAGGACGCTTGCCGGCCATGTCCGTAACCGGAGGCTGCTGGCCCTGTATGTCCAGGCGTTCATGCTGATGGGCGGTTTTGTGGCCGTCTACAACTACCTCGGCTTCCGGCTGGCCGCCGCTCCCTTTGGCTTGCCGGCCACGTTGATCAGCCTGATCTTCCTGGCATACCTGTCCGGAACGGTCTCCTCACGCTGGGCAGCGGGATTGACCCTGCGCTTCGGGCGCCGGAACGTCCTGTTGGCAGGAGTCTTCCTGATGGTGGCTGGGCTTGCCCTGACCCTCACACAAGTGCTGGCAATCATTTTGCTTGGCCTGGTGATATTTACTGGCGGCTTCTTTGCAGCCCACAGCATTGGCGCCGGCTGGACGGGCACCATCGCCTCGACGGGCCGGGCGCAGGCCGCGTCGCTGTACAACCTCTCCTATTACCTCGGCTCCAGTGTCGTCGGCTGGGCTGGCGGGCTGGTCTTCCAGTCCTGGGGCTGGCCGGCCCTGGCAGCAACTGTGGCGCTGGCTTGCCTCACCGCGGTAACTGTCGCCGTCGCCCATCCCTGGCGTGAGACCCGGACGGCCCCGGAACCTTCCGCCGGCTCACAGGAAGCTGCTGCTGCTTAGTTGCGAACTATCGGCTGGCCGAGTCTAAAAGTGCTGGCGATTATTCGGACACCCGGACTGCCCGCGGGGTGAATGGGCGGAATCGGACGTCTAGGATGAACTCAGCACACTTTGAGGAGATCCCATGAGCAGCAACGCCAAGAACGTCCGGACCGGGGCCCATTCCGAACCCCTGGATGCCATCGACGAGCGGCTGCTCGCGGCCTTGGTTGATGATGCCCGGATCTCCAACAAGCAGCTTGCTGAACTCGTGGGCATCGCGCCCTCGACCGCGCTCATGCGCACTCGGGCGCTCTCCGAACGCGGCATCGTGCAAGGCTTCGAAGCCAAGCTCAGCCTGTCCGCCATCGGACGGTCCGTGCAGGCACTCGTGGCCGTCAGGCTCAGGGCCCATGACCGGGACCAGATCGACCGCTTTACTGCCCGAGTCCCGCATCTTCCGGCGGTTCTGTCCACCTTCCACACCTCAGGATCCGTTGATTACCTGCTGCACATCGCCGTGGCCAGCACCGAGGACCTGCGGGACTGGGTGCTGGACAACCTGGCGACAGACCCTGTGGTTGGCCACACGGAGACAACCCTTGTATTTGACCACATCCAGGGAAACCACGGGCCGCTGCCCGAGTAGCCACTGCCCGCGCTCCCGCACTGAGGGCCTGCTAGCGGCGGGCGCCCCGAACGGCCGTCCGCAATGCGAGTGCAGCGATCGCAAAGGACGCGGCGCCGCACAGCACCACAAAGCCGGTGACAGACGCTGCCAGCCCGAACACCGCCGTCGCCCATCCCAGTCCCAGTACCGGGACGGCGCTTCCCAGGTACGTGATGACGTATACGGTGCTGATGACCTGCGCATGATGCGCCGATTCCACTTTGGCGGCGACGTCGTTGAAGACCACGCGGAAGGCCACCCCCTGCCCCAACCCGGCACAGATGCTGGCGGCAACCAGCAACAACGGACTGTCCCAAGCCGCGGAGGCAGCCAGCAGCAGCACCGAAACGCCCAGGACTGCCAGGCCCGCCGGGACCACATACCGGCCGCGGGCACGGAGGAGCTGGCTCAGGGCGGAGGCGCCCAGTGTCAGCCCCGCCAGGGCACCGATTACCGGGCGGGACTCGGCATGCACGATCTGGGCAAAATAGCCCGGCGCCAAGGACAGGCAGAATCCAAAGACTGAGAAGCTGAGGAACCCGACGGCGGCCGCGAGCCAGAAAGCCCCCCTCGCCTCCGTGGACACAGACGGCCGTCGCGGCGCCAGCGCCTTGAACGGGCTGGCGCCGTCCCCGGGCATGATTGCCGGCCGGGCCTGGAGCAGGTACAGAGGTACGAGCAGGGCGGCAAGCAGGGCGGAATGCACGTAGTAAGGTGCCGTCGTGTGCCCGGGCAGCGTGGACAGGAGGCCACCAATGGCCGGACCTGCCGCCACACCTCCCGCGGAGGCCAGGAGGGTAAAACGCGAGGCCCATTCCGGGCGGGAGGGCAGCAGCTCCCGCAGCGCGGCGGCACTTGCCCCGGTGGCCAGCGCCACCGCCGCCCCCTGCAGGGCGCGCCCGGCGGAGAGAGCTGCCAGGTCATCCGCATGCGCGAAAATCCAGCCACCGGCAAGCCCCACCACAACAGCCAGGATCAATGCCGCCCGCCGGCCGATGTGATCCGACCAGTGCCCCGCCAGCATCAGGGTGGATACGAGGGCGAGCACGTAACTGGCGAAGGCAACGGTGATCCCGAAAGACGAAAGCCCCAATCTGGCCTGCAGCAGCGGATACAGGGGTGTAGCCAGGTTCGCGCCTACCAGCAGCGTAAAAATGACGGTTCCGGCGATAACCAGCCGTGCAGTTGTGGAGGCATCCCAGCCCGCGCGGCCAGCGGTGGCTGGACGCATGCGGAGTTCACTGAAAACTGTCAATCTTGTGCCTTTGCTTCGACCGGCGCCGGGTGTCCTTGTGGGATCCGGCGGCAGGATAAGAACGGATATCTACAGATTGCGGCACAACTGCCCGATTGATCCTTTGTTCATGCAAGAATTGGTCAAAATCATCAATTCCTAGCCACATTCATGCCGGAAAGTGAGAGTTTTGAACAACACCCTTGACCCCACCGACCTGAAGATCCTGCTGGAGCTGATCCGCGATCCCCGCGTGCAGATCGGCGAACTCAGCGACTCTCTGGGTATCGCGCGCAACACTGCGCAGTCGCGTGTACGGCGGCTGCTTCGTGCCGGCGTCCTCCACGACGGCGGCCGCGAGATCGACCTCGAGGCGGTGGGGTACGACGTCGTCGCCTTCGTGACGATTGAAGTCACGCACCGGGAGCTCGACGGCGTCGTGTCGGCATTGCGGCTTCTCCCCCAAGTCCTGGAAGTCCACGAAATTTCCGGGCGGGGCGATGTCTGGTGCCGTGTGGTGGCCACGGACACCCACAACCTGCAGGCCGCACTCCGCCAAATCCTCAGAATTAAGGGCGTTATCCGGACTGAAACCGTCCTGGCGCTCCATACGCACATCCCGTACCGGACCGAACCGCTGATCAGCAGGCTGGCACAGGGCGGGCAAACCCAGGCAACACGGCCGGCCCGGCCCCCCAGGGCCGCCCACGGGCAGCCAAGCGACTAGGCTTTCGAGCATGGATTGGCTCTCATATATCTCGCAGATCAATTGGCTGGCCGTGCTGGTCGCCTTCATCGCAAGCATGGTTATCGGCTTCGTCTGGTACCTGCCGGCCGTGCTGGGCAACAGGTGGATGGCCGCGATTGGCAAGACGGAGGAGGACCTCAAGAACATCAGCGGCGGCGCCCGCATCTGGATCCCGATGATCCTCGCGGCAGCCCTGACAGCCATTCTGCTTGCCGTCCTGATCAGCAAACTTGACCTTGACAATGCCATGGCCGGAGGGTTCTTCGCTCTGGTCCTGGCCTTGGTTTTCCGCGCGGGCGGACATGTCATCCATAACGGCTTCGCCGGCCGGCCAGCCGCGGTAACCCTCATCGACTCCGGCCACGACCTCCTGGCGATGACCGTTGCTGGTGCGATCATCGGAGCCATGTCCTGAACCGCCGTCGCGCCGCCTCACCGAAAGGACCCCTCCACCGTTGACGATTATCGACAACGCCGTCTATGTGGACGGGGTCCGCAGCGCTGAACCAGAGTCCATGGAACAGACTTTCGAAACGCTCGCCCACCACGGGGGCATGGCCTGGATCGGGCTGTACCGGCCGACCCAAGCGGAGATGGCGGCCGTGGCCAGCGAATTCGGCCTCCATGCCCTGGCGGTCGAGGATGCGATTTCCGCGCACCAGCGCCCCAAGCTTGAGCGGTACGAGGACAACCTCTTCACCGTGCTCCGGCCGGCCCGCTACCTCGATGCCACCGAAACCGTGGAATTCGGCGAGCTCCACATCTTTACCGGCCGGAACTTTGTGGTCACCGTCCGCCACGCCGAGATGGCAGGGGTGGCCACGGTGAGGCGCCGACTGGAGTCGCGGCCCGACCTCCTCCGGCACGGCCCGGAGGCTGTCCTGTACGCCCTGCTGGACAAGGTGGTGGATGACTATGCCCCCGTGGTGGCCGGGCTCGAGAACGACATCGACGAAATCGAAGACCAACTCTTCAGCGGTGACAGCACGGTCTCACGCCGGATTTACGAACTCGCCCGGGAGGTCATCCAGTTCCAGCGCGCGATCCACCCACTCCCAGGCATGATGCAGCAGCTCAAGCGCGGGTTCGAGAAGTACGGGGTGGAAACGGAACTGCAGCACAGCCTCCGTGACGTGGAGGACCACGTAGAGCGGGTCATTTCCCGTGCCGACTCTTTCCGCGACCTCCTCCAGAACGCGCTGACGCTGGACGGGACACTGACCGCCAACCGCCAGAACGAGGCCAGCGCCGAGCAGAACGAACAGGTCAAGAAGATCTCGTCATGGGCGGCGATCTTCTTTGCGCCTTCGTTCGTGGCCGGCATCTACGGCATGAACTTTGACCACATGCCCGAACTCCACTGGGCTCTGGGCTACCCCATGGCCATTGCCTTGATGGCCGGGACGGCAGGCCTGATGTACGGCATCTTCAAGAAGAAGGGCTGGCTCTGATGCCGGGCCCAGGGAACGATGGCGCTGCTGCGGCGGCGCTGGTCCATGGCCGGATCATCACTCCCGGCACGGATCACCAGCTGGGCACCTACGGGCTGTTCCCGCCGTCGGCCGCCCAGCAGCGCATCCTGACGCCAGCCACCGTGCCGCTCACGGCCAAAAACGCCGAGCCGGACCTGCTGTGGATGGGCTTTGCCGAGCTCTGCGGGGGCGCTGCCGCCCTGGCCGACTACCGGGCGTTGGCGGACCAGCACAGCACGTGGGTCATCGACGGCGTTCCGGACCCCGAGGCGGTCTCGGCAGAAATGGCCCTGGGCTGGATCCGCTTCGCCGAAGCCGTGGAGGCCCTCCGGGAGCGGGGCCGGACGCTGTTCCTGATCGGGCACAGCCCCCTCGACTGGGATCGCGCGACCGTCGCATGGCGGGGCGCCCACAGTCCTGGCACTTCAGACGTGCCGGAAGCGATGGCCAGGATTGCCCGACACCTGGCGGTCCTGGTGCGGGTGGAATCGGCCGCCGAGGCGGTTCCGGAGGGTATCTCCGGAAGCTAGGCGGCATGAACGCCGATCTCCGCACCGTCGCCGAATACAAGACGGCGATTGGCTACCTTTTCAGTGAAGAACCGGTCGTGGCTGACTACCACGACGGCGCCGGGGAAATGCAGCAGGGCGCGTTCCATGACTTGGGTGCTGGAGAGGTCCAGGTGGTTGGTGGGCTCATCCAGCAGCAGGACTGAGGCCCCGGAGAGCAGGCACTGGGCCATTGCCACGCGGGCACGCTGGCCACCAGAGAGGTTGCCGATCCGTTGCTTGAGGTCGGCATCGGAAAACTGGAACATCGCCAGAAACCGGTGGACAGATTTTTTCGTCGCAGTCAGCGCCAGGCTGTCCGGCATCGCGTTGACCGCGTGGGTGACCGTGTCGTCGTCGTTAAGCTCTTCAAGCACCTGGTTGTACGAGACCATGCCCGCTCCCTTGGCCCACGAGACCGAACCGGAATCGGCAGGCTCCTCGCCCGTGAGTGCCCGCAGGAGCGTGGACTTTCCGCTGCCGTTGGCGCCGATGACCGCGATCCGGTGCCCGCGGCCAATCTCGAAGCTCAGGTCCTGGAAAAGTGTCCGGCCGTCATAGGATTTGCCGAGCGAATCCACCCTGCACAACACGTCCTTGACGTAGAGGCCGCCGTAGATCTCCGTGATGATCTGATCCACGGGCCGGGGCGTCCGCGACTTCTTGATCTTGGCCAGCTGGTTGGCCAACCCCTTACTGGCCGCTTTTGCAGCCTCCCTGCGGTCCGAGATGCCCTCGGCTTCGAACGCCAGCAACTCGGACTCGTGCAGGAACTGGCTTTCCAGGCTCTTGAGCCGGAACTGCTTGGCTACGACGTAGTCAGCAAAGTTGCCCGGGTACTCATGCAGGTGGAAGTTTTCCACCTCGACGATGCGGGTGACAACGGAGTCCAGGAATGTGCGGTCGTGGGAGACGATGATCGCCGCACCCTTGAAGGTCCGGAACCAGCCCTCCAGCCATTCGACGCCGGCCACGTCCAGGTAGTTGGTGGGCTCGTCCAGCAGAAGCACATCAGGGGCCTCAAGCAGGATCTTGGCCAACGCGGCCCGGTTCCGCCAGCCACCGGACAGTTCATCGATGGAGCAGACACGATGGGCGTCGCTGAAGCCCAGGGTGGTGAGCACTTTGTCGATGCTCCGCTGGTAGTCCCAGCCGTCCAGCCGGTCCATGTCCTCGAATAGCTCCGATTGGCGGTGGATAAGGATGTCCAGTTGAGCATCCCCCGGCCCTGCGGCGATCTCGGCGTCGATGGCCGCCAGTTCAGTTTCAATGTCCTTGATGTGGTTGAACAGGCCATCCAGGACCTCAAGGATGCTCGCCTCGCCGTCCAGTTCCGAGAACTGTGAAAAATAGGCGGTGCTGACGCCCGGATCCAGGCTGATGGTCCCGGCATCCGGTGCCACCTGCCCGAGGATGAGCCTCAGGATGGTGGACTTGCCTGACCCGTTCCGGCCGATGAGGCCCACCCGGTCTCCCGGTTCAAGCCGGAAGAATGCTTCACGGAGAACCGGTGTTTTTTCGAAGCCGACGCTGACGTCGTTCAGCCGGATCAAACTCATTGATTCTGTCCAATCCAGGGAAGGTTCGTGCGCAGGAAACCGTCCGTAGCAGACAGCCAAGTTTGTGGAGCTAAGGGGATTCGAACCCCTGACCTCTTCGATGCGAACGAAGCGCTCTACCAACTGAGCTATAGCCCCGGAACCGCCCGCTCTCCGGTGGGAGCCGCGGGGCCGGTGACCCTAGGCTACAAATTTTCCGGTCACTTTACCAACCGGGAGCCGAAAAGACTCCTTGGCCTGTGAGCCCGGCGGGCAGCAGGATGTCAGGCGCGCCGGCGCTGCAGGACGTCGTCGAGGTTGCTCAGTGCGCTCTGTGCTTTTGTCAGCGGCTTCGCGGCAGGCGCGACCGCCGGCGCGGCCGGAGTGCCCTGCTTCAGGGAGGGCTTGCCTACGGCCTTGGGCGACTCGGGCAGGTCCAAGGGCTCGGGAGCGGGCCGTTCGGCTTTTGCCGCGTCGACGTAAACCGGTTTGGGGACATCAACCGGTTCCCACGTTTCTCCGGCAGGTACTGAATCCTTGGCCGTGTTGGCGCTGGTGTCGCCGGCTTCGAGGGCAACGGCGAGGGCAGCCTGGCGCAGTTCAGCGGCCGTCAGGGGCTTGGGTTTTGGCCGGTGGGCTTCGGCGTCGAACAGCTTGCTTTCCGGCTGGGGGCCGGGCTGAGGTGCCGGGGTCTGCTCCGGTTGCCCTTCACGGCGGGCCGGTGCACTCATCGCGGACCTGAACGCGGCACTGACCTTTTTCCTGCGGTCACGGACGGCAAGTCCACGCAGCAGTGCCAATGATCCAAAGGCGGCCAGGAAGGCAAGAACCGGCAACAGGGGCGTGCCCAGCCCGAACGGCAGGAGCACACCGGCAATGACTGCGGTCAGGAGGGCAATGAGTGCCAGCAGGGCAATGGCGGTCCGGCCGTAGCGGATGCGGAATCCACCGGTCCCTGCCCTGGCCCCGGGCTCCGCGGCGGCGTCCAATGCGGCTACGGGGCTCTTCCTGATGTCCATGGCTTTCTCCTGCTGGGCGGTGATGTTCATGACCGTCCCGGCTCTCGGGTCCGATGATTCAGTAGCTGGTGCGTCCGCCGTCATCTCGCCTGCGGCTTGAAACTGGTGCCGGCGGTTCCGGAGAACATACGGGGCAACCCAGACAATCCAGAGCACAACGGCAACCACAAGGATCACTGAGCTGCTAAGGGGGAAGTCCACAATCAAAACCGTATGAGCATTACGCCAAGGCCTGCGGCATTAGCCACGGTGTGTCGCCGGCAACGTGGCAAATCAATGGATTTATGACGGCGCGGGACCTAGGAGGGGCGGGATGCCAGCCAGCGGGGAAGGAGCCCATCCGGGACTTCTTCCGAGGTCAGGGCGAAGGTCCGGTGGTCTGCCCACTCCCCGTTGATATGCAGGAAGCGCGGCCGGTAGCCTTCGTCGCGGAAGCCGAGCTTTTCAACGACGCGCAGGCTGGGGCCGTTTTCCGGACGGATGTTGATCTCCATGCGGTGCAGCCCCAGAACCTGGAAGCAATGATCCGTAGCCATAGCTACGGCCGTTGGAGCAATGCCGTGTCCGGCGCGCGCCTGGTCCACCCAATATCCCAGCGTTGCCATCATGGCCGAACCCCACACAATGGATGACACTGTCAGCTGGCCAACGATGGCGGGAGCAGCTTGCTGGGGACGCCGCTCGGTGATGAGGAACGGCAGCGCGGTGGACTGCGCTGCCTGGATCTTGAGGGATCGCACCATCTGCCGGTAGTCGGGCAGGCCGCCGCCAGGAGCCGGGTTGGACGCCTCCCAGGGAGCAAGCCATTCGCTGTTTCGCCCCCGGACCTCGGTCCACTCCTTTTTGTCCCGGTACCGGATAGGGCGCAGTACCAGGTCCCCGCACTCCAGTGTGACGGGCCAGATGGGGCCGGCGCGCACGGTGCGTTACTTGGAAAGACCGGCGGTGAAGCCGGGCAGCCATTCGCGTAGACCGGGCCCGAGGTCGTCGCTGTCGATTGCCAGCTGGACGCAGGCCTTGAGGTAACTAAGTTTGTCGCCGGTGTCGTAACGGCGGCCACGGAAGATCACGCCGTAGACCCCATGGCCCTCATTGTCGCCGGCGGCCAGTTCCTGCAGGGCGTCCGTGAGCTGAATCTCGCCGCCACGCCCCGGTCCGGTGCGTTCCAGTACGTCAAAAACAGCGGGGTGAAGGACGTATCGCCCGATGACGGCGAGGTTGGACGGCGCTTCCTCCATGCTCGGCTTCTCCACGAGCTCGTTGATCCGCACGTAACTCTCACCATCGATGTCCTGGATGTCAGCGCAGCCATAGGCGCTGATCTGTGACGGTTCCACCTCGATTAGGGCGACGACTGACCCGCCGGTTTTCGCCTGGACTTCGATCATGGTGCTCAGCAGCTCGTCCCGGGCGTCGATCAGGTCATCGCCCAGCAGGACGGCGAACGGTTCGTTGCCCACGTGCTGCTTTGCACGTAGCACCGCGTGGCCAAGCCCATTGGGGTCGCCCTGGCGGACGTAATGGATGTCGCCGAGGTTGCTGGCGGCCTGGATCGAGGACAGTTTGGCGGTGTCGCCTTTGTCCGCCAAAGTAGCTTCCAGCGCCGGAACCCGGTCAAAGTGGTCTTCGAGCGCCCGTTTGTTGCGTCCGGTGATCATCAGGATGTCGTGAAGCCCCACTTTGACGGCTTCCTCGACGACATATTGGATGGCAGGTTTGTCGACTACCGGGAGCATTTCCTTCGGCATGGCCTTCGTGGCAGGCAAGAACCTGGTGCCGAGTCCCGCTGCAGGAATTACGGCCTTACGTACTGTCTGGTTGGTGGTAGTCACTGGACTAATCTAGCGGAGGGAACATTCAGACAGTAATCATTGGCCCGGTGAAGCCCGGCCCCGGACAACGGGAAGTTGAGCCATTCATGACCGCCGGCAACAGCTCTTACAAGGAACAGATCCGCACGCGGCACAGGGCCGCACGTGCCGCCATGGACCTCGCCACGCGCGAGGCAGCTGGCGCCGGAATTGCGCACCACGGCCTCCACTGGGCGGAGCAATGCTCCGACGGAATGCCGTCCACATTTTGTGTCTACCTGGGGGTCCACTTCGAGCCGCCCACCGTCCCGCTCATCGATGCCCTTCACGGCCGAGGGCATAAGGTCCTGTTGCCAATCTGCGAACCGGGGCGCAGGCTCAGTTGGGTTTTCTGGGCACCGGGCGGTGAACTGGTCCGAAGCAGGTACGCCCCCATACTCGAGCCGGCAGGGACACGCCACGGACTCGAGGTGATGGCAGGTGTCTCGGCGCTGTTTATGCCTGCCACCGCCGTGGACCGCGACGGCAACCGGATCGGACAAGGCGGGGGCTACTACGACGTTTTCCTCAACTCCCTGGACGGCCTGCGGCCTGGCCTGCCTTCAGCGGCAATTGTCTATGACCAGGAAGTACTGCCACAGGGCAGCATCCCCGCCGAGGACTTTGACAGGAAGGTCCCGGCGGCCCTCACTCCCTCCGGTGTCGTTCCGCTCCGCACGGCTTGAGCCGCACCGGCTCCGCGGTTGGCCTTCGGAGTTGGCCTTCGCAGTTGGCCTTGGCGGCAGGGATGATAGAATTGGCACTCAGGCCCTGCGACTGCTAATGGACGGCAAAGATCGTCCTGGCAGCACGGGACCTCTCGTTTGCCCAAGAGGAGGAGCACCAGTGCCAACGTATGCGTACGCCTGCAAGGATTGCAGCCATGCCTTCGACATTGTCCAGTCGTTCACGGACAGCACACTGACGTCCTGCCCCGAATGCCAGGGGACCTTGCGCAAGAAGTTCAACAGCGTAGGCGTGGTCTTCAAAGGCTCCGGTTTCTACCGCACGGACTCACGGGACAGCAAGGGAAGCGCTGTATCGCCCGCCCCCGCTACGCCAGCCGCTCCGGCACCTGCCCCGGCCGCCGCTGCTGCTGCTGCAAGCTAACGACCAACCCCGCTCATTAGCCCCTGCGGTAATGGTTCCGTGCTGGGCCGGTTCCCAGGCTAATTTAGCCTCCCCGGTTTCCGACGCCTTTCCTTCGCCCCCAGCAATCCCGGCTTCAGGTTGTCCACATAGCCTTCAACCGGCCTGCCCTGGACCAGCCGCCCGGAACTAGCGTGGGCCTATGCCTGTCGCACTGTTACACCCCTACCAAAGAACCCGCCGCAGCAGAGAATCCAATGCGCCCGGGCGCCAACCCCGCAGGACCCGTCCCCAGCCGGCCGGCCGTCCGCCCGGCCGACGGCTTGGCCCGTTGCTGGCCCGGAACCGTCGCCTGGCCATAGCGTTCCTGCTGTGTGTTGCGGCCGCCGTTGCCGTCCATCAGCTGACTCCGGCCCCTGCCGATTCGAAGACGGCCCTCGCAGCAGCCAGGGATCTTCCGGCCGGTTCCTCGCTGGCGCCCTCGGACGTGGCCGAGGTCAAGGTGCCGCCGGGGATGATGGCTGCGGGATTCATCCGGGGCAGTGCCGAGGCAGAGGGAAAGCAGTTGGCTGCCCCGCTCCGCAAAGGGCAGCTCCTCACTGACGCCCAACTGCTGGGACCCGGCCTGCTCACGGGGACTCCCCCAGGGTCCGCTGCCGTTCCACTGCGGATGGCGGACCCGTCATCCATCCAGCTCGTGTCACCGGGCCAGCTGGTCAACGTGGTGCTCACGGGCACCAACGGTTACGACCAGCAGGCTCCCCCGGAGGTTCTGGCGACGGCAGTCCCGGTGCTCTGGACCTCGGGCCAGGGCGGCAAGACCGGGGAATGGCTCGGTACCGCCGAGACAGACGGCCTGATCGTGGTCGCGGCCCGCCCTGAGCAGGCAGCCCGCCTGGCGGGTGCCTCCACGCAGGGCAAGCTGTTTTTCGTCCTGGTGACGCAGCCACCAGGTTGAGCCAGCCCGCCTCTTGTCCGGGGCCTATGTCCCTCGGCTGCCAAGCTGTCTCGGTCGGGCGGCGCCCGTCAGGCAAAGGTCCCGCGGTGACCTAATGGACGCGTGGCCGTCAGCCCCAGTGCGGCGGCTTCTGCTCCTTCAGCCAGGCGTCGTGGTCGTCCTCCGAACCATCGCCCCAGCGGCGGGGATCGTCTTCAGCGGCTTTGTTGGGAAGGATGCCCTCGGTGCCTGCGGCAGCCTGTGCCGAGGCCGGAGTGGATACTTTGCCCTCGTGCGCCGTGTTGTCCTGGCCTGCGTTTTCCCCCGCGGTGCCCTCACCGGCCGGACCGGCGGTGCCGTGTGTTGGGGTCATAATGACCGCCTCCTCCTTATCCGGGCGTGCGGCCCGGTGCTGTTGGTTCTCCGGCGCGCCAGGCTGCACCTGCTGCCGGTGGTCGGCCCGGATGGGGCGGGCAGGCTCGAGGCCAACATTCCCGTAGGCCTCAAGTGAAAGCGGGTCGACGTCGTCATCGAAGAAATTTGCTGAGGCAGTGGCCCGGCCAGGCAGGACCACTTTCTCCAGGCCCAAATATCCGGCAATGCGGTCCGCACAGGCCGACGGGTCTGTGAAGACCTCAATGGTCCACAGCGGCATGTACCGCCACCCGAGGCGCTCCAGCAGTTGGGGCCGGAGCCTGCTCCGCTCGCGGACGCTCATGGTCCGGTACTGCTCGGTGCCGTCGGATTCGATGGCCACTGGCCAGGGGGTCTCGGGGTCGTCCTGGCCCATAGTGCTGAGCGGGTCCGCCGCGGCTACGACGTCAATGACGCCGTCGTACTGGTGCCAGACACGGGCGCCGCGGGCACGCAGGCGGTCACCGAGGTCCGCTACCAGCGGATCAGCGCCGAGCGCCTGCTCGCTGGCCGCTGCCCGGGACGCAGGCGTGCCAAGGTTGGTGTTGCCGGCGATCTCGCGGTCCAGCAGCTCGTAGAGGTCGACCGCGCCGTGGGTCAGCCTGGTGTGGTCCAGGTCCTCGGGCCGGAAGCAGGTCAGTACGTGCAGGGACCTGCGGGCGCGGGTCATGGCGAGGGCGAACTTTTCGCGGCCGCCCTCTGCGGACAAAGGACCGAAGTTGTGCAGGGCCCGGCCGTGCGGCGTGCGTCCGAAGCCAGGCGAAAAGATCACGTGGTCGCGGACCAGGCCCTGCGCGCGCTCCAGATCAACAACGCGGAAGGACTCCGGGCCTGCTCCGAAGAACCCGGCGAGGCCGGGATGGTTGGGCAGCTGCAGCCTGATGGACTCGCCAATCCTCGCCGCATGCCGGAGGCTGGCCGTCACAACGGCCAGTGACGTGCGCGGGCGAAGCCGAGCGTGTTCAAACACCAGGTGTACAACGCGGTTGACCTCTGCCACGACGGATTCAACACCCTCGTGGTCGGCGCTGGGCAGCCCCGTGCCGTCCGGCAGGTACTCGACCAGCAGGGCCCTGTCCAGACCCGTGGCGGACTGGCCTTCGGGGAGTCGGCGGAGGCCGCCGTCGTAGAAGTTCTTGCTGAGCTGGAGGACCAGGTCTTCGTCGACGGCCCGGTACACAAAGTTCAGCCGCCAGACGGGCAGCACGGCCGACAGCGCAGAGAAGGCGCTCTCCACCCGTTGGTGTGCCGTTTCGCCGGCTGCGAGTCTTTCCACTCCCACAGTGAATGTACGCGGGCTGGCAATCCGGGAATCACCGAAGGCAATGACCTGCTTGGCCCGTGCGATGGAAGGCAGAACGGCTTGGAGGGATGTGGCTTCAGCGTCCAGGACAACCACGGCGTCAAAGCGTTGCTCGGCCGGTAGGAGCCCGGTCATCAGGTACGGGCTCACGGACCAGACAGGCACCAGCATGGGCACCAGCGCGGGCGCTTGGGCGGTCAGCGCGGACAGTGTGACCCGGCCGTCCTTCAGCAGGCTCCGAAGCAGGGCAGCCTGGCGCGGATGTTCGGCGATGGCGGCTCGCCACCGCTCGGACAGGTCCCAGCGAAGGCGGGCGGCACCGCTGGCGACATGCGCGTTGTCGGCGAGCCTGTATTCGGCCTCCAGCTGCCGGAGGGCGTCGCCGTCGGACATGGCGAGGTAGTCGTCGCCGCTGATCATGGCTTCCAGGGCGGACTGCCACCAAGCGAGTTCAAGCTCCGCTGCCACGGACCCGGCCGGGACCTCCCGCTCGGCGAGGTCGTTAAGGAGTTCCCCCAAGCCGTGTTCGCGCATGTTCTCTACCAGCAGCGTGCGCTCGGGCAGGGTTTTCAGCGTCTCGGTGTCGGCGACCAGCCGCTCAAGGCGTTCCATGAGTTCCGGATATGGCGTGGTTGCCAGGGAGCCGCCCGCCTCCGTATGGCGCAGGGCCTCCCCCAGCTCAGTGAGCTCACGGTCCAGCGACCGGTACATCATGTTCATTTCGGCAAGGCCGGACGGCACGGCGGGGTGGCGCTGGGTTGTGGCATAGCCGGACCACAGTGCCCGCTGTTCCTGCACGAGGACCAGGGAGCTGTGAAGGTCCGCGATGTGCACGCCGGGACGGACGTACTCCTTCGCCACGCGGCGCAAGCGGGAACGCTGCATGGACGCCATGTCGATGTTCCGCTCACGCCGCCACGCCGAGGACGCGGTCGCCGAAATCAGGTCATGGACAGGGCGGTCGAAAATGTCCGGCGTGAACTTGTCCAGGCTTTCGCGCACCGCCATGAGGAGCTCAAGCTGCTCACCCCATTCGGCAAATGAAAGGCCAAGGCGGATTTCGGCGTGCTCTGCAACGGCGTTCATCCTCTCGCGCAGGACCGGCAGGTTTTCCTCCACGGAGCGGGCCAACTGCTGGGCCTCTTCGGTTTCCTTGCGGGTGAGCAGCCTTGCCCCGTGCCAGGGGCTGGTGGTGGACGCGCGGCTGAAACTGCCCAGCTCAGCGGCACGGCGGAGCCGGCCGGCGAGTTCGTCACGGTCCCGGATGTTGTCCAGGACGCTCCGTTTGAGCCGGACCGTGGTGGCCGGGGCCGGCTGGATAGAGGTTAACTCAGCCAGTGATTGCATGGCCTGGTAGGGCGAGCACCCCCAGCGCTGCCGCACGTTGTGCAGGGACGCCACATGGTCCGTCAGGGCGTGGCGGTGTTCGGTGAGGGTTTTATGCAGGTTGCCAAGCTGGGGCTCGAGGGACTTCTCATTCCGGACAATGGCCCGGACGAGCTGCGCCTTGAGCTGCTGCGGAGTAGCGGTACCGGAAAGCTGGAACATGATGGACTCAAGCCCGAGGGTCTCCAGCTGGGCGGACACTTCGTTGAGGCTGGCACGGCGGTCCCCGACCACCAGCACGGTCTTGCCAGCATCCACCAGAGTGCCGATGGTGTTGATGGCGGTCTGTGTCTGGCCCGTCCCGGGCGGGCTGCTGACCACAAGGGAGTCCCCTGCACGGGCGGCGTCCAGCACGTACTGCTGCTGCGCGTCAGCGTCCAGCAGAAGCAGTTCATCGGCTGGGTGGCGCTGGTCGACGGCGGGGAAACGGGAGACGTCCGGCTCGTCGACGTCCACCACGGCACCGCTGGCAGCCGTAGCCAGGGCGGCAACCAGTGGGTTCCCTTCGTTGATCCATGGGTCGTCGAGGTTTCCGGACAGATCGGCGAAAGTCGAGACCAGCAGGTTGTGCTGCGCCTCCGCACCATGAATCGGCCTGATGAGCGTCGCCAGCCGGTCCAGTACCGGTTGTGGATCGAAGCGGGCGGTGCTGTACGCCAGGCGGGTGACGGCGTTGACGTCGAACACAATCCCGTGGATGTTCTTCAGGTGACGGACCAGCGCCGGATTGATGTGAGCCTGTTCCGTGAGCTGCAGTTCGTAGTCATCTTCCCCGGGGCGCACTGTCAGGGAGATCGCTGTGAGCATCACCGGCGCGGAAATGCGCTGCGGTTTGCCACCGACAGCGGAGGTCCACACCACCGTGCCGGCGGACAGGTAGCCGGCGTCGATACCGCGGTCATTGCCGAGTTCGAAGATTTTGGAGCGGATGTTCCGGGATGCCCGGGCCGCGACCACGTACTGCTGGTGGTCCCGGATCAGGGTTGACAGCCGCGTGCGGCGGCCCGCCATCAGCTGGGCAAGACCGGATGGGTGGGCGTGGGTGAGGTCGATGGAACCCTCAGGTGTCTTGGTGAAACGCAGCATGGTGTCTGCCCCGGTGACGGGCTTGAGACCGGACAGCCATTTCCTGAACTCCTCGGAGCCCTCCGGGTGGCCTTGACCAACTGACACTACTGCCTTCTTTTCTGCGTTTTCACGTGACGCCCTGGACCATACCGGCATACTTTCGAGCGTAGCCGCAAAGATGCCGTAGTGAGAGACCGCAACACTGATCATGCCAAATTGCGGAGTAATTCCCCGCATAGCGACCAGTGGCCGGCCTCCGCTTCGGAGACCGGCCACTGTCAGGACGCTATTCCCATTCGATGGTTCCCGGCGGCTTGCTGGTCACATCCAGCACCACGCGGTTAACGCCTTCCACCTCGTTGGTGATCCGGTTGGATATCCGGGCCAGGAGGTCATACGGAAGCCGTGACCAGTCCGCGGTCATGGCGTCTTCTGAGGAAACCGGGCGAAGGACGATCGGGTGGCCGTAGGTTCGGCCGTCACCCATGACGCCAACGCTGCGGACATCTGCCAGCAGGACAACCGGCATCTGCCAAACGTCGTTGTCCAACCCTGCGGCTGTGAGCTCTGCCCGGGCGATGGCGTCCGCCTTGCGCAGCAGGTCCAGGCGCTCCTTGGTGACTTCGCCGACGATGCGGATGCCGAGGCCAGGCCCCGGGAAAGGCTGGCGGCCAACGATTTCCTGCGGCAGCCCCAGCTGGGCGCCGACGGCTCGGACTTCGTCCTTGAAGAGGGCCCGCAGCGGCTCGACGAGTTCAAACTGCAGGTCCTCGGGCAGGCCGCCCACGTTGTGGTGACTCTTGATATTGGCCGCACCTTCACCGCCGCCGGATTCGACGACATCGGGGTACAGCGTTCCCTGGACCAGGAACTTGATCTTTTCGCCGTGCGCCGCAGCCTCGGCGATGATGGCCAGTTCAGCCTCTTCAAAGGCGCGGATGAACTCACGCCCGATGATTTTGCGCTTCGTTTCGGGATCGCTGACGCCGGCCAGTGCGGCCTGGAAGCGCTCCTGCTCGTTGGCGACGTAGAGCTTGACGCCGGTAGCCGCCACAAAGTCCCGTTCCACCTGTTCGGCTTCGCCTTCGCGGAGCAGGCCATGGTCCACGAACACGCAGGTCAGCTGGTCGCCGACGGCTCGCTGGACAAGTGCTGCCGCGACCGCAGAGTCGACGCCGCCGGAGAGGCCGCAGATGACGCGGGCATCGCCGATCTGCTTGCGGATGCGCTCCACCTGCTCGTCCAGGATGTTGCCGGTGGTCCAGTTGGGTTCCAGTTTGGCGCCCTTGAACAGGAAGTTTTCCAGCACCTGCTGGCCGTAGGCCGAGTGCTTCACTTCCGGGTGCCACTGCACGCCGTACAGGCACTTCTCTTCATTGGCGAACGCTGCGACTTCGGCACCGGCGGTGGTGGCCAGCACTTCAAAGCCTTCCGGCGCCTCGTGAACGGAGTCGCCGTGGCTCATCCAGGTGTTCTGGTGCTGCGGCATTCCTTCCAGCACGGAGCGGCCCTCGCCGAGGATGGTGGTTTGGGTGGAGCCGTACTCGCGCAGGCCGGTCTTGTCGACTTTTCCGCCCAGGGCATTGGCCATGGCCTGGAAGCCATAGCAGATGCCGAAGACGGGAATCCCGGCTTCAAAGAGGTCAGCGCCGACGGACGGTGCGCCGTCCGCGTAGACACTGGACGGGCCACCCGAGAGGATGATGGCGGCCGGGTTTTTGGCCAGGAGCTGCTCGGTGCTGTAGGTATGCGGAACCACTTCCGAATACACATTCGCTTCCCGGACGCGGCGGGCAATCAGCTGCGCGTACTGGGCACCGTAGTCAACAACCAGCACCGGCTTCTGGGAAGTCTGGGATGCAGTGGGAGTAGTCACCGTACTAGCCTACTTTGCGCGGTTGCCCGGCCGCACATCCAGGGCCGCCGGTGTGACGGACTAAACGTCCGACGGCGGGACGGCCGCCGTGCCGCCGCCCTAGTAGCGCTGGGGTGCCTGCGGGTTGGCAGCCAGCTCCGCCTCGACCTCCGCGTGGAATCGCTTCTCCACAATGAACGACAGGAACGGGACAACGCCGCCCAGGGCCAGCACGATCAGTTTGGCGAACGGCCAGCGCATCAGCGACCAGAGGCGGAAGTTGGACATCAGGTACACGACGTACATCCAGCCGTGGACGATCAGCACGGTGACAGAGATGTTGACGCCGCCCACCACGCCCTTGGGCTCGGCGTCGGCGAACCCCAGGCCGAACGGCGCTCCGGTGACAGCGTTGGTGCCGCCGGCGAACAAGTACTGGCCGAACGCATAACGGGCGATGAGTTCGGCGCAAAGCAGCAGCAGCATGGCGCCGGTGAGGTACGCCAGTACCTTGTAGAACTTCAGGGCCGAGCGGATCTGCTGCTCGGTGCCGCCGAAGCGGCGCTTCTTGCCCTTGCCGGCGGTTCCGCCGCCCTGGCTGCTGTCACCGGTGGGCTGTGCCTGCATGGCGGGTTTGGGTTCGATCATGGCTGTACCTTTTGTTGGGTCTGTGCAGGAGGTGTCTTGGCTGGAACGTGATGGTGGTCGCCGTCGGCGCCCTCGCCGCCGTCGAACTGGTCTTCAAGGTCCCGGCGGTAATCGTCCTTGACGAGGCGCCACCAGATAAACAGGGCAAAGCCGGCGAAGACCACCCACTCCAGGGAGTAGAAGAGGTTGAGCCAGTTGATCTGCTGGGCAGGTGGCTGGGGTCCGATGCGCAGCGGCTTGAGGTCACCGTCCATGGAGGCAGCGCTGACGTCCTTGCCGGCGGACACTTCGGCCGTGGCCGCGATGAAACCGGGATAGCTGCTGACGTCCCAGTAGTTGATGAGTTCGGCCACGGAGACCGCCGTGGCGCGTCCGGGTCCGGGCGCCGTTTCGGGCACGGGCGCCTCAGACGGCAGGAGCCGTCCCGTCAGTTCAAGAAGGCCCGACGGCGGTTCGGCGGCATCGGCGGGGTCGGCCACCCAGCCGCGGGCCACCGGGATCCAGGTTTCGCGTGAGGCTCCGGCGCCGCTGAGGACGGGCGCTCCCTTGACGGCAAACGCGGTCACGACCCAGTAGCCTGTCTTACCGTTATGCAGCCTGCCTGGTATCAGGACCTGCTTCGTGGGGTCGTACGTCCCCTCGGCGGTGACCATCTGGTCAGCCACGGAGCCGTGGAAGAAGTCTCCGGGCTGCAGCGTGCTGGTCAGCGCCTGTGCGGTCTCGGTGGCCGGGTTGGCCGGAATCTCGGCTTGCGTGGACCTGCCGAACTGCCATTGGCTGAGCAGGACGAAGACCCCGGATACTGCAATCGCAAACACCAGGCCTGCGATCCATCGGGGTTTGAGGGCTGTTTTCCACACCCCTTAACCGTACTTCGTTCCGCCGTAGAACAACTAAACGGAGAGTGGGGCAGCCGGGTCCCTGCGTGGCGACGGAGTCGACACGAAAGGGCCTGCCCCAATCCTTAGTGGTCGAAGAAGACCAGGCTTGAGTTGATGAGTTCTGCTATCACTTCGGGGTCGTAGGCACGGCGAAGTGACTCCCGGAACGATTCCTTGGACAGGGAACGGGCCAGGGTGGCGAGGACCTCCAGGTGGTCCGAAAAGGAACTCGCCGGGGTGGCGATCAGCAGGACGACCGTGGCCGGCCCGTCGGTGGCGCCAAAGTCCAGCGCATGGCCGTACTTGGTGATACCGACGGCGATGGAGGTTCGGGAAACGAATTCGCTGCGGGCGTGCGGCAGGCCAATGCCGCCCGGCAGGCCAGTGGCGAGCTGGTGCTCGCGGGCATGGACGTGCTCGAGGAAGCCCGGCAGGTCGGTGACCCTGCCGGCGGCGTAAAGACGCTCCGCGAGCTGTGAGGCCGCGTCCACCTTGTCCGATGCCTCAAGCTCCAGGATCACCATTTCGGGAGTGGTGAGTTCGGCATCGTACCGGTCAAGTGGTTCCGCCAAGGCGTGTCCCTTCAGTGTGGCGAGAATGCTGGTGCGTGGAGCCCCTCAGCGCAAGGGAACGATGTCGTCGACGCCCATTCGTGCGGCATCGGCGGACTCATCATCAGGTTGCTGCTGGCTCAGCCGCTCGGCTTCTACGCGTGCAATGTAGTGCTTGATTTCGCTTTCACGCTGCACATCGCTCCAGCCAAGGACTTCACCCATAAGTTTAGCGACTACCGGAACCGCGGAGACACCACGATCCCACGCCTCGATCGAAATCCGGGTCCGGCGAGTCAGGACATCGTGGACGTGCCGGGCGCCTTCGTGGGTCGCGGCATATACGGCCTCGGCCTGGAGGTAGTCGTCGGCGCCGGGCAGGGGCTCGGCCAGCTCAGGCCTCTCGGCGATGAGGGCCAGCACTTCCGGTATCAGCGATCCATAGCGGTTCAGCAGGTGTTCCACCCGCGCCACATGGACCCCTGATTCCTCCGCCGTCCGGTTCCTCCGGTTCCAGGCAGCTTTGAAGCCGCTGGCGCCGAGCAGCGGAATGGTCTCCGTGCAGCTGGGCGGCACGCGCTCGTCCATGGTGCGGGTGGCCTCGTCAACGGCGTCCTTGGCCATGATCCGGTAGGTGGTCCACTTTCCGCCCGCCACCACTACGAGGCCGGGCACGGGGTGCGCCACGACATGTTCGCGCGACAGCTTGGCGGTGGAGTCGTTTTCACCGGCAAGAAGTGGGCGCAAACCGGCGTAAACCCCTTCCACGTCCTCACGCGTGAGCGGCCGTTTCAGGACTGTGTTGACGTGTTCAAGGATGTAGTCGATGTCTTTGCTGGACGCCGCCGGATGGGCCTTGTCGAGGTTCCAGTCAGTGTCGGTGGTTCCGATGATCCAGTGCCGCCCCCACGGAATGACGAACAGCACTGACTTCTCCGTACGCAGGATAAGGCCCACAGTGGATTGGAACCTGTCCCTCGGCACTACGAGGTGGATGCCCTTGGAGGCGCGGACCTTCAGTTGGCCTCGCTCTGTCACCATGGCCTGGGTCTCGTCCGTCCACACACCGGTGGCGTTGATGACCTGCTTGGCCCGGACTTTGAATTCCGTGCCGTCCTCATGGTTGACCACCTTGGCCCCCACCACGCGTTCGCCCTCGCGCAGGAAGTCCACTACCGCCATCTGGTTGACCGCGTGGGCGCCGTAGTAGGCGGCTGTCCGGATCAGGTTGGCGGCATATTTGGCGTCATCAACCTGGCCGTCGTAATAGCGGATGGAACCGACGAAGGCGTCATCCTTCAGGCTGGGCGCGGCGCGGAGGGTCCCGCGGCGGGTCAGGTGCTTGTGGAACGGCACCCCGCGGCTATGCCCGCCGGTGATGGACATGGCATCGTAAAGGGCAATCCCTGCGCCCACGTACGGCCGCTCCAGGAACGGCTTGGTCAGTGGGTAGAGGAACGGCACGGGGCGGGCGAGGTGCGGCGCGAGCACGGACAGGATCAGGCCGCGCTCGTGCAGGGCTTCCTTGACCAGGCCGAAATCGAGCATTTCGAGATAGCGCAGGCCGCCGTGGATAAGTTTGGAGGACCGGGAAGATGTTCCCGCCGCCCAGTCACTGGCCTCCACGATCCCCACGCTGAGGCCACGCGTCACGGCGTCCAGGGCCGCTCCCGTACCCACGATGCCGCCGCCGACAATCAGGATGTCCAGTTCCTTGCCGGGCTCGGTCGTGGCCCGCAGCCGTGCGATTGACTCTTCGCGGGCTGCCGGACCCAGGGTGCCGCTGGTGTTGGGAACACTCGTCATGGAAGCCTCCGTTGCCGCTGGTGCAGGTAGTAAACCACACTACTTGCTAGCTGCATGGTTGGGCAGGCGGAGCCCAGCGGGCCTCCCACCCGCCCCCGGCGCAGGTCAGTTTCCGGCGTAAGGCGAGACGACGACGTCGACCCGCTGGAATTCCTTGAGGTCCGAATAGCCTGTGGTGGCCATCGAACGGCGGAGCGCGCCGACCAGGTTGGACGTGCCGTTGGTGTGGTGGCCGGGCCCGAAAAGGACCTCCTGCAGGGATCCTACGGTGCCAACGTTGACGCGGTCGCCACGCGGCAATTCGAGGTGGTGGGCCTCCTGGCCCCAGTGCCAGCCCTTGCCTGGCGCCTCTTCGGCGCGGGCGAGTGCGCTGCCCAGCATCACGGCGTCCGCACCCATGGCTATCGCCTTGACGATGTCGCCCGAGGAGCCCATCCCGCCGTCGGCGATCACGTGCACGTAGCGCCCGCCCGACTCATCCATGTAGTCACGGCGGGCAGCCGCGACGTCGGAGATGGCGGACGCCATGGGCGAGTGGATGCCCAGGGCACGGCGCGTGGTGGTGGTGGCGCCGCCGCCGAAGCCCACCAGGACCCCGGCAGCGCCGGTGCGCATCAGGTGCAGCGCCGGGGTGTAGCCGGCAGCGCCGCCGACAATAACGGGCACGTCCAGTTCGTAGATGAACTGTTTAAGGTTCAGCGGCTCGTGGTCCTTGGAGACGTGTTCGGCAGACACGGTGGTGCCGCGGATGACAAAGATGTCGACGCCGGCGGCCACCACGGTTTTGTAGTGTTCCTGGGTGCGTTGCGGGGTCAGTGAACCGGCCACGGTGACGCCGGCGGCACGGATCTCCGCGAGGCGCGTCGTGATCAGCTCGGGCTGGATGGGGGCGCGGTAGAGCTCCTGCATGCGTCCTGTGACGGCGGGGCTGTTGATCTCATCCTCAAGGGCACCGATTTCGTCCAGGACCGCCTGCGGGTCCTCGTACCGGGTCCACAGGCCTTCGAGGTCCAGGACACCCAGCCCGCCGAGGCGGCCCAGCTCGATGGCTGTCTGAGGGGACATGGCCGAGTCCATGGGTGCAGCAATGACCGGCATATCGAACTTATAGGCGTCGATCTGCCACGACACGGAGACGTCCTTGGGGTCGCGTGTACGACGGTTAGGGACAATCGCAATGTCATCCAGGGAGTAGGCACGACGCCCACGCTTGCCACGGCCGATCTCGATCTCGTAAGTCACTGCTCTAGGTTATCCCAGCCGGCCCCCCTGCCACGGCCGGTGGAGCGTGGCCCGGTGGGCGAAGGAAGGAACTTTGACGGCCGCGAGGCTGGTTCGTTACGGCAACGTGGCCTATGGCTCGCTCTGAGCGTCGGAAGTGAGCTGGGATTCGAACATCCTGAAGTAGCGGCCCCGCAATGCCACCAACTCTTTGTGGGTCCCCTGTTCCACGATCCGGCCGTCTTCGAGCATGTAGACAATATCGGCCTTTTCGATCGTGGCCAGGCGATGGCTGATGGCGATGATCGTGCTGCTGCGGTCTGCGAACAGCCTGGTGAAGATGCGGTGTTCGGCCAGCGCATCGATGGCCGAGGTTGGCTCGTCCATCACCATGAAAGACGCGTCGCGGTAGAAGTTCCTGGCCATGGCGAGCCGCTGCCATTGGCCGCCGGAGAGTCCACTGCCCTTGCGTCCGCGCGGATCTTCCATCCAGTTGCTGACGTGGTTATCCAGGCCGTTGGGCAGTTTGTTGATGAATTCCAGAGCTTCGGCGTCTTCCGCCGACCGTCGGATCCGGCCATCGTCCTTCGCGGAATCGACGTCGCCGAAGTAGATGTTTTCCGCCGCGGTGGCGAATTCGTACTTCAGGAACTCCTGGCTCAGCACTGCCAGGTGGCGGTGCCAGGAGGTGACATCGACGGCGGCGAGGTCCACGCCGTCGAGCATTACCTGCCCTGAATCCGGAGCATAAAGCCCCGCCAGGATCCTGATCAGGGTGGATTTTCCGGCCCCGTTCTCTCCCACGATGGCGATGTGCTGGCCTTGCCGGATGGTCATGCTGATACCGCGGATCACCTCGATGTCGCTGCCGGTGTAGGTGAAGTGGATGTCCCTGAGTTCCACCGTCCGAGGGGCCTGCAACAGCGGCGGCGCGTGCCGTGAGTGGACAGGCAGCGCCATGAACAGTTCGTAGTCCTTGAGGTTCGCGAGGTCCTCGTCGATGGAGCTCAGCGACGACACCAGGTTGTTGGCTGTGGACAGTGCCCGGCTGACGATCTGCTGGACGTACAGGAACTGACCCACGGGCTGGGCACGGGCAATGATCTGACCCACCACCCAGATCAGCGACACCACCTCCGCGCCGTACTGCAGGGCGTCGGCGGCCAGCTGCTTCGGGATGTACCGCTTCTGGAAATCCAGCCGACGGCGCTCGTCCGCGTCCCGCAACCGGGACCGGAAGTCCATCAGGTAGCCCACGATCCCGTACAACCGCATCTCGGCGATGTGCTGCGGGCGCAGGAGATTGGTCTCGATCATGCGGCGCTGGCGGCGCGAGTCCACCTGGGTGTTCCAGTGGGCGATCTGCTCCCGCGAAAGTTTGAACTGCAGGTAGACGCTTGGGACGATCGCGACCAGCACAATGACGGCGATCCACCAGCTCACCAACAGCAGGGCGCCGACGGCGAGGATCACCGACACGAGCTGGGTGAAGATCGCGGCGATACGGTCCAGGACCCGGGCGTAGGAGTCAGAGAACCGCTTGGCGCGGTCATAGAGGTCAACGGTCTCTTTGTCGTCGTAGCGCCAGAATTCGAGGGCCAGGAACCGCTCGTACATGAGGTCGCCCACGATGGCGCCCACCTTGAAGCTCATGAGCTGCTGGATGTACCGGTCCACGCTGCTGAAGGCACCCCAGAACAGTCCCAGCGCCGCGGTGATGATGACGTAGATAATTGCCTGCTGGCCCGCGGCTGCGTCGCCGGAATACGCCGCTGCCAAGGCAGTGGTAGTCAACGCAGCGAAGTAGGTGGTGACCAGCGGAAGCAGCGCCGAGATCAGCGAACCGACAATCTTCATCACGACGGCGGCAGGCGAGGCCCGGAAACTGACCCGCAGGACCTGCGCCACGGCCCGGGCGTACGGCCGGACGGACAGCTTCCGCTGAGGATCCCGTTTGGGACTCAGCTCAGCGGGATGGTGTGGTTCGGGCATGAATACAGCCTAGTTCGGCGCCCTGAAACAGTGGTGCGGCTAATACTTTTCGCCGTACTCGTATTCGGGAAGATCAAAACAGGCGCTGAAGCCATCAATTTGGACACTCTCGGGTCCGTCCCAGATGCCAACAATCAGGTGCGTGCCGTCATCGTGCAGGATGTCCACAGTACGGGCGCCATCGCTGTCGGAGTCGTCCTTCACCGTCCAACCCTGCATGCCCTTGGTCCTGTCACGCACCTGGTCTAGGAACTTGTCCCTGTCCAGGCCGGGCTGAAGTTCCACCTGACCGGTGCCTGTCCATTTCTTCTTGGCTCCCTGGCAGCTCAACAGGCTTGAGGAGTCGTTCTCGAAGACGGATACCACCAGTTCCTCCGGAACCATGTCAATTATTTGATGCTGGAGGGCCAGCAGTTTCGTTTTTGCCTCTTCCAAAGTCATATTGGACATCCCTTTGTTCGCTTCCTCTACTCCGCACGATGCCAGGCTGAGAGCCAAGCTGATGGCAGCGGCCGCCCACGCTCCCCGGACTGCCTTGGATAGGTCGATCACTGGCGAATCTCCTTGCGCATATCCCTCAAAGCCTGGTCATTTTCCTCGTAGGTGGTCGCGATGAGGCTGTGGTTGTCGATGCTGTAGAACTCTGTCCATCCGTTGCCCCCTGGTGGCTCATACACGTGCTTTTCAAAGGCCGGCTCCTTCATTGGGTAGTTCTCCCCCACAACCCCATTCGCTTCAGCGGTCAGCAGGATATCGGGGTAGGTGAAACTGGAGTACTCGGTGCCGGGATCGGGCACCCAGCCAGGCGGCATAGCGGCACCGGAGAGGGCGAGCAGCTTGTCGTAGTGCGCTCCTTCAATCTCCGCCCCGGTGAGGTTCCGGACTCCCCAACTATGGCCTACACCCACGGATTGGGCACCGGGTGGCAGCTCGAGATCCACGGCGTCTTGGAAGGCCCGCAGGACCGGCGCAGAGCGGGCTACGAACTCATCGCTCTTGGCCTCCACCAGGAAGGCCTCTACCGGGTCGCCGTCGGGAAATTCCGACCCCTTGTAGACGAACGCCGCAGTTCCCCCGGTTTGGTCGTCCTCGACCAGGCGGGCTGGCAGCCGTTGGGGTCCACCGTCATGGAACGATGCCTCATTGGTAGTGGTGCCGGGGACGTAGGTGATAACGGTCGTCGTGTTCTCGTCATAGGTGCCTATCAGCTCCACGATCGACTGCGCGGCGGGATCGTACGCGGCCAGCCTGATTTTTCCGTCCACCACTCTTTGCAGGTAGGACTGGCGCTTTTCCCATGCTTCGTGTTCATCCGCGAACCTTTGCGGATAGCCGGCATCCATGAGCAAAGGGTAGAAGATTGGCTCGGGATCGTTCTCGTTGAGCCAATCAATCCTGTTTTGTGCATTGATGCGGTTCGCCTCTACACGGGCATCGAACGGGATGCCGTTCGTGTTGCCTGCATCCACGGGGTAGTCACGGATGAACTCCTGCTGCTGCCCCGCGGTCAGGCCTGACCACCAGTCCTTGATCTGCGCCGCAGACTTTCCCGTGAGGTCAGCCGGCCGGGCCGGACCGGAAGTGTACTCGCTGGTGCCGTGAGAGGAGCCGGCGGGGCCTGTCGAGGGCCCGGATCCGCCCGGCAGGCTGGCTGCCTCCTGCTCGTCGGCGTTCAGTGTTAGTTCATCAGCCGACTGGTGGAGGAAAAGGACGGCCTCCCGAAGGACCAAGGTGTGGCTGGTTTTCCAGTCATGGCGAAACTGCTCCGCATCGGGGCCGGGCCAGAGCGTGCCATTAATGCGGGTGTTGAAAGTGCCCAGTTGTAGCTGCAGCCTGTTGCCCGCGCCATGCATGGCTGCCGCCAGTTGCCGAAGTTGGGCGACGTCAGCACCAGTGAAGCCATTGGACAACCTGTTCCCCCAAGATCGATCGAGCTTTACTCCATCGAATATACAAGGGTGGGACACGAGAGGAGGTGGGGAGAACTCCCCACCTCCTCTGCAGTCGGACTAAACCTGGCCGAGCTTGCGAGGCTAGGGAGGCGCCGGGGACTAGCGCGAACCGTAGTTCGGTGCCTCAACCGTCATCTGGATGTCGTGCGGGTGTGATTCCTTGAGCCCGGCCGGAGTGATGCGCACAAACTTGCCGCGAGCCTTCAGCTCCGCGATCGTGGGTGAGCCGACGTAGAACATGGTCTGGCGCAGGCCGCCCACAAGCTGGTACGCCACGGATGCCAGCGGCCCGCGGTAGGCTACGCGGCCCTCGATGCCCTCAGGGATCAGCTTGTCGTCGCCGGAGACGTCAGCCTGGAAGTAGCGGTCCTTCGAGTAGGAGGTGTTCTTGCCGCGCGATTGCATGGCACCCAGGGAGCCCATACCGCGGTAGCTCTTAAACTGTTTGCCGTTGACGAAGATGAGCTCGCCCGGGGACTCGTCGCAACCGGCAAGCAGGGAGCCGAGCATCACGGTGTCAGCGCCGGCAACCAGCGCCTTGCCGATGTCGCCCGAGTACTGCAGGCCGCCGTCGGCGATCAGCGGAACCCCTGCCGGGATGGCTGCTTTCGAGGATTCGTAGATGGCTGTGATCTGCGGGACGCCCACCCCGGCCACCACACGGGTGGTGCAAATGGAGCCGGGCCCCACGCCCACCTTGATGCCGTCGGCACCGGCGTCGATCAGTGCCTGTGCGCCTTCACGAGTGGCGGCCTGGCCGCCGATGATGTCCACGTGCGCCGCTACGGGATCGGACTTCAGGCGGCGGATCATGTCCAGCACGCCCTGCGAGTGGCCGTTGGCCGTGTCCACGAAGAGGGCATCGACGCCGGCGTCAACGAGTGCCATGGCCCGTTCCCAGCCGTCGCCGAAGAAGCCGATGGCCGCACCGACCCGGAGGCGGCCTTCCTCGTCCTTGGTGGCGAGCGGGTACTGCTCGGCCTTGGTGAAGTCCTTGGTGGTGATCAGTCCCTTGAGGCGGCCCTGCTCGTCGACGAGGGGGAGCTTTTCGATCTTGTTGGTGGCCAGCTTGTGGGAGGCTTCTTCGCGGCTGATGCCCACGTGGCCGGTGACCAGCGGCATTTTGGTCATGACGTCGCTGACCAGCCGCAGCGGGAAGTCTGCCTCTGGCACAAAGCGGGTGTCGCGGTTGGTGACGATGCCCAGGAGCCGCATGCCCTCATCCACTACAGGCAGGCCGGAAACGCGGTACTGGGAGCAGATCTCGTCAAGCTCCGCCAGTGTGGCCTCAGGGCCGATGGTCAGCGGGTTGGTGATCATTCCCGACTCGCTGCGCTTGACCCTGTCCACCTGGTCGGCCTGGTCCTGGATGGACAGGTTGCGGTGCACTACCCCAAGACCACCCTGGCGTGCCATCGCGATGGCCATCCGGGATTCGGTCACCGTGTCCATTGCTGCGGACAGCAGCGGGGTTTGCACCGTGATCCGCTTGGAGATCCGGGAAGAAGTGTCGGCGTCGGAGGGGATGACGTCGGTGTGGCCGGGGAGCAGCAGGACGTCGTCGTACGTCAGGCCGACAAAGCCGAAAGGATCGTGTGCGGGCTGGGTCATGAGTGCGCCTCTTACCTTGGTTGCGGGGGTCACGGGTAGGGGTTGCAGCTGATGACCAGCCCGTCATTACGGGACTGGTCCGTGCATGGGTTGCGGAGCGGGGGTACTTCGGACACGGGGTTCAGTGCAGAAAGTGTTGAGTAAATATTAGAACCTCTGCGCCGATCCCCCTATTCCGGGAGGGCAATGTGAGCAACGGCACCGTCCCCACCGGCTCCGTGGCCCCGCATGTCCGCACCGGCTCCGTGGAAAGGAGCCCTTAAGTCCAGCCGGTAGCGGCCAGGAGCCGTTCCTCAAACATGGGGATCATGCTCTGCACGTAGGTCTTGGTGAGGTGGTTATCGTCCTTGTACACGTAAACGTTTCCCACCACGGCCGGGCAGGTGCCGCCGGCGCAGATGAAGTCGCTCAGGTCCATCAGGTGCAGCCCGTCCACCTGGCCGCGATACCTGTCCAGCGGCGACGACTCGGCCAAGGACTCATTCAGTGGCGCATTGCATTCCGGCGCGTCCGGTCCGTGTTTCTGGACGCACTCCGGCATGTTGATATGGAATCGGGGGTTGTCCCGGACTCCCACCACGTCCATCCCGGCCTGCGTGAAGGGCCGGATGCCGTCAAGATAGCCGGGAACTTCGGTTTCGAACGGCGCCTCCGCGTGCGTCAGCGAGGCAACCGTAAACACCGCGTCCGGCCGGTGTTCCATGACGTAGGCTGCGCTGGCCCTGTTGAAGGCGTTGCACTCCTCGTCCCGTTCGGGCGATTCGGCGCCGAAGCGGCAGTTCCCCTTGAGCAGCGTCACCACTTCCCAGCCTCGCTCCTTGGCGATCGGGCCCAGTGCAGCCATGTACTGCTGGGCATGGGAGTCGCCCAGCACGACGATCTTTTTCGTGACGGTTTCCGGCTGGGTGTTTTGCAGGCATCCGGATAACAGCGGGTCCGAGGGAACGTTGGCATCGGTACAGAGCCCGTCGATATCCGCCCATTCGTCCTTCATGGCCGCCGGGGCAGGAATGATTCGGGCTTCCGGCGTGGGTTTGCCGGCGTTCTCGGGCGCCAGGGAGGCGGCCCCCGGGGTCAACTCGCGGGGCTGCGCCGCCGCGGCAGCCTCCTCCGCCGTGAGCGTGGTTTGCCACACGGCAACCGGACCGGCGAGCATCCCGCAGCAGGCGGCAACCACGACGGCGGTACGCCAGGACCGCTTCTGCGGCCAGTGCCATTCACGGAGCGGCTTTTCCACAAAGCGGGTAGTGAGCACCGCGAGGACGATGGACGCGGCCACAACGGCCAGGCCCTGGCCCAGCCCTGGCTTCTCGATCCCGGTAGCGGCCAGCGCAAGGACAAGCACCGGCCAGTGCCACAGGTACAGGGCGTAAGAATTGTCGCCCAGGGCAACGAGCGGCTTCCAGCTCAGCAGCCTGTCCACGCCGAACCGGCTTCCGCTCTGGCCTGCAACGATGATCGCCGCCGCCGCCAGGGTTGGCCACAGTGCAATGAAGCCCGGGAAGGAACGGTCCACGGTCAGCACCAGGCCACAGGACACCATGGCTGCCAGGCCGGTCCAGCCGAGCACTACGCGAAGCGCTTTACCGGGCTTCGCGTAGGGCAGTACCAGTGCCAGCAGCGAGCCCAGGGCAAATTCCCACAGCCTCGTCCGGGTGTCGAAGTAGGCGTAGGCCTGGTTGGTGGCTGTCTGCTCGACAGAATAGGCCAACGACGCCAGGAAAATCGCGGAGAAGGCCGCTACCAGGACCAGCCGGTAACTCGCGTTGGTCCGGCGCCGGAGCCACCGCCACACGAGCGCCGAGCCGGCGAACACGAGCGGCCAGAGGATGAAGACCTGGCCTTGGATGGACAGCGACCAGAAGTGCTGCAGCGGGCTGGCTCCGGAGTGGTCCTGCGCGTAGTAGTCGACGGCGGTATCGGCCAGCAGCCAGTTCTGCCGGTAGAGCAGCGAGGCCCAGGCCTGGTCAAGGACGCCGGGCCAGCGGCTTTGCGGCAGAATCAGCCACGTGCCTGCCAGGATGCCAAGCAAAACCACGACGGCGGCAGGCAGCAGCCGCTTGAAGAGGTGCAGCCAGTGCCGGATGAGGTTCAGGGGTTTGCCGGCCTCGACCTTCCGGACGAAGGATAGCGTCAGCAGGAACGCTGAGATGAGCAGGAAGATGTCCACGCCCCCGGAGACCCGTCCCAGCCACACGTGGTAAGTCACCACCATCAGGACTGCGAGCGCCCTGAGGCCCTGGACTTCCGGCCGGAAGGTCGCTTTGCGTCCCTTGGGGGTCGCTTCATTCGCACGACCGGGAGCGGGCGTGGTTCTCGCAATCGACACAAAAGACCTCTCGCAGCGGGCAACCAAAGCTTCCATGTTACCGATCCGTAATTTCGATGACCAATCAGGGCCGGCCAGTCTACGTAGTCGCCTTGGCCGGGAAACTATGCTGTCACCAAGCCAGGAAGGGATCTGACGTGATAGTCCAGATGCGCATTTGTGTTCCCGGAGAGCTCTCCGGCGTCGTGCAGGAATGCTGTGCCGGGCAGACCGGAACCGCCGAAGTCGCGCGTCTTGTGGGGGCGTCCATCCTTCCTCCCGGGGATGTCCTCGAGGTCCAGGTCGCCCGTGAAGCTGTGGAGGAGTTACTGGAGAAACTGCACGTCCTCAAAGTGCACGAAGCGGGGTCCATATCCGTCTCCATGCCGGAACTGGTTCTGTCCCGCCGCGCGGACGCGGCCGAGAAAGCGGCGCCCGGTGACGGGGCTGACGCCATGATCTGGGACGAGGTGACGCGGCAGACCGGTGAGGACTCCCGGCTGACGTGGAGCTACCTCGCCTTCCTCGTGCTGGCAACGCAGCTTGCCGCCATCGGCATTGTGACCGATTCAACGATCGCCATTGTGGGTGCCATGGCGGTGGGGCCGGAATTCGGCCCGCTGGCCGCTCTCGCAGTCGCGGTGGCCCGGGGCCGCTGGCGGCTGGGGCGACGCGCCGCCGTCGCGCTTGGCGTCGGTTTCCCGGTGGCCATGCTTCTGGCGGCCCTGAGCGCCTGGCTGTCCGTCCCGCTTGGGCTCTTTCCGGCTGATGTCCTCAAATCCGGTTCCGCGGTGGAGTTCATTTACCATCCGGGGCCGTACTCGCTGATCGTGGCCGTGCTGGCGGGCGCGGCCGGGATGTTGTCGGTCATCAGCCGGCGTTCGGCCGCCCTCATTGGTGTGTTCATTTCGGTGACCACGGTGCCGGCGGCGGGATTCGTCGCGGTGGCACTGGTCCTCGGCGAATACCAGAAAGCTGCAGGTTCGGCGCTGCAGCTTTTGGTCAACTTGGTTGGGATCGTGGCCGCCGCCGTGGCAGTGCTGGTTTTCTATCGCCTGGTCTCCAGTCGGCTGCCTGCGGGCACGGCGCGCCAGCTCAAATGGAAGATGCGGCGGACTCGCGGGTGACGGATACCGGTATCCTCCTGGCCAGGTAGCGGGCGTCGCGGCTGACTCCGGGAAGCGTGGCCGATACCGCCGCGAACAAGAATTCCTGTCCCAGGAAGTACAGGCCAGGTGAATCAAGCGCCACACCGCGTTCCTGCCGGGGCAGCCCGCCGTCGTCCAGGAGGGCGGGATCGATCCAGCTGAAATCATCTTTGAACCCGGTGCACCAGATGACGTTCGATACTTCCAGCCGCGTACCGTCCGCCAGGACGGGCATTCCGTTGTCCACCCCGGCCGCCCGTGGCACGAGGCTGACGCCTGCGTTGGCGAGGTCCTTGGACTTGGTGCGGATCAGTGGAGCGGCGTGTGCTTTGAAGGACGGGGCCGCCTTCCGTCCGATCGGTGTGTTGAGGGTGAGGAGGTGCAGACCCAGGAACCGCACGACGGGCAAGAAGTACCTTGCCGCCGTCGGGCCGTGCTTTACCGGGATCTCCCCGCCGGGCTTGCCCGCCACGATCGTGTGATGTGTCCTGGACACTTCGAGGCCGATCTCCGCCCCCGAGTTCCCCAGACCTACTACCAATACCGGGCCGTCCTGCAGTTGCCGGGGGTTCCGGTAGTCGCTTGAGTGGATCTGGACGATGGACGGCGACAGCTCCGCGGCGAAGCCAGGCACCTTGGCGGCCTGGCTGCATCCCGTTGCCACGACGGCATTGTGCGCTTCCCAGCGGCGGCCGTTGGCGACGGCAATATAGCGGTCTCCTTCCCGCCACAGGCGTTCGATGCGGACTCCGTTGATAACTGGCAGGTCATACTGCGCGGCGTAGCCCTCAAGGTATTCGGCCACTTCATCTTTGGTGGGAAAGGTCAGCGGGTCAGCCGGGAACGGCGCACCCGGGAGCCCGTCGTACTTGGCCGGAGTAAAGACCCTGAGCGAATCCCACCGCCGGCGCCAGGCGTCTCCGCCCCTCGGGTTAGCGTCGAGGATCAGGAACTTCCGTTGTTGTTCTTTCAAGTAATAGCCCATGGCAAGACCTGCCTGCCCGCCTCCGATGATCATCGTGTCCAGCATTCCGGTCACATCTTCGTTGTTCATCACTGCGCTCCTTTTTCACTGAAGTTGATTCCTGCGGCTGAACCTTCCCGTGTACCAGCGGCCGGGCTCCCTGCCGCACCATGTTCTGTCTCCCTGTAGCGCCACCACCACGCCAGCATCAGCGCGGACGCGAGGACATAGGCCAAGTGGAGTGCCCAGATCGGGCCGGCGGGCAGGTTGAAGACGTAGATGGAATGAACGGCATTAGCCACATTGCTCAGTACCAGGTTCCCCAGACTGTAGGAGGCGAGGTCCCGTGTGCGGGCCGCTTTGACCAGCATCGGCAGCATTCCCAAAGCAAACAGCACCGTCGAAAGTGTGCCGGCAAGGACTGGAAGGTTCATGCTTTGAGGCTACGATCGGGGCCAGCCCGCCCGCGTCGGCCAAACCATGTAAATCTACCGACGGGCCTATGGGTATTTTTGTGCAGCCCCTTAGCCCGCCAGCCCATGCTCGAACGCATACCTTGTGGCCGCCGCCCGGGAGGAAAGGCCAAGCTTCAGGAAGATGTTGCTGATATGCCGGGCCACCGTCTTTTCGCTCAGATAGAGTTCAGCGGCTATCGCCCGGTTGCCCTCGCCGGAAGCAACGAGCCGAAGGACTTCCGTCTCCCTCGGGGACAGCGGACCCTTTGGTCCGGCGTCGGCGCCATCCCGCATGAGCGAGGCGGCCCAGGCGGCGGCAGGTGCAGCGCCCAACTCCAGGAGTTCAGCATGAGCTGCCTCGAAGTCCATCAGCGCCGAGGGCTCGTCACCAAGCTCGCGGCACGCACGCCCAATGAGAACGCGGCAGCGCGCGGCCTCGTAGGGGACGCCGAGATCCAGCCACAGCTTCCAGGCATTCCGCAGTGCTGGCGACGCACCCGCGGGATCGCCGTTAGCGAGCCGGACCGCGCCGTCGGCCTGGTCGGCAACCGCCCGGACCATGGGCATCGGGCATTCGCGGGCAAAGACTTCCAGCTCGTCGGCGCCCCGCCTCGCCGCTTCCAGGTCGGGTGCGGCCAACTCGATCTCCACCAGGGCGGGCAACAGGTTCCGGCGGGTTGCGACGTCGGCCACGCCGACCGCCCGGCGGATCATCGACTGCGCCTGCTTCGCGTCTCCGCGGGCCAACCACAGGAGCGCCATGCCGGGCTGCGGCTCATAGCCGCTCTTGGCGGCCTCCCGGTAGGAAGCGTCGGCGTCATCCAGCTTGCCGGTGAGCCGCTGCACTTCGCCCTGCTGGTAGAAGCCGCCATAAAGCGCCTGGGGGTCACCCCGGGTGGAACGTCCCTGGGCTGCTGCCGCCGCCTCCATCGCCTCGGCCCAGGCCCCGTGCAGCCGGAAGATTTCTGCGCGGTGTGACTGGCACTGCCCGCTAAAGGCCACCATGTCAGGGCGGGCGTTGCACCAGCGGTCCAGTGCCGTTGTCCATTGCAATGCCCGCTCCAGGTCAAAGGCCAGGTGGCAGTTGCCAATAACGGCGCAGTAAATGATTCCAGAAGGAATTGGAGACAGTTCTCCGGCCGTCACTGCCACCATGACTTCGTCGAACATCCGGAGGCCTTCGTCGGGGTGCCCGAGCATGAGGGTCGCCTGGCCGGTCCCGAGGAGTGCCAAGGCTGACAGGTCTTTGTCCTGGAATTTCTGGCCGAAGTCCGCCACCTGGGAGAAAACCTGAAGAGCGCCCGCCGGATCACCGCCGTACAGCTTGCCGAGGCCCATCGGGAGGAGCAGGAGGCCCTGGACGGCATCGGGCTCTGCCAGTTCGTCCACCAACCTCTGGCCGCGGGCAAACCAGCCCCCGGCCCGGGCTGCCTCCCCTAGGTTCATCAGCTGCATCCCCATCCAGCCGGCACACCGGGCGGCGCCGATAACGTCGCCAACGACCAGGTACTCTTCATGTGCCCGGGTGAGGGTGTCCAGACCGGCTGTTGTGTTGCCGGTCAGGATTTCCGCGACGGCAAGCCGGTCAAGGTCCGGTGCAGGCAGTCCGCCCTGCTGGTCGGCATCACGGAAGCTCTCGAAGGCATCAGTCCAGCGGTTCTCGCGGAACGCCGCCCGGCCCTGGTCAATGCCCGCCTCAGCTGTCATCTGGCTGCCTTTCGGATACCGTCCACCCAGCGGTTCAGCCCCTCCACGTGTTGGACGCGACGGTAGTTAAGCGCCACGGTACGCCCGCTGGCCAGCGGGCACAACCTACGAGCGCAGCAGCGCCCGCAGCGTCTGGATCGTGTCGGCGTCCGCCGCCGTCTTGTCGTCCCGGTAGCGCTTGACGCGTGCGAACCGAAGGGCGATTCCGCCGGGATAACGCGAAGACTGCTGGACGCCGTCGATCGCGATCTCAACAACTGTGACGGGTTCCATCCAGACAGTGCCCGCCGTGCGCCGCACCTCGATCTCCTGGAACCTTTCGGTCTGCCAGCGCAGCAGCGCGTCGGTAAGGCCCTTGAAGGTCTTGCCCACCATGACGTAGCCACCGGGTTCGCCGAACTCACCGGTCGGATCGAGGGCGCCGAGGTGCAAGTTCGACAGCAGCCCGGAGCGCCGTCCCGAACCCCACTCGCAGGCGAGCACCACAAGATCGTAGGTGAGCACCGGTTTTACCTTGATCCAGTTGGAACCGCGCCGGCCGGCAGCGTAGGCCGACCCGACCGCTTTTACCACCACGCCCTCGTGGCCCGCGGCCAGCGCATCGCGGGACACCCGCTCAGCAACGTCCGCATCCGCCGTGATCACCCCCGGGATCCGGTGCGCCGGGGCGATGCGCTCAAGGACGCCGATCCGCGTGGCGAGCGGCTCATCGAGGAGGTCGCGCCCGTCGATATGCAGCACGTCGAAGAACCACGGGTGCAACACCGCGGCGCGCGCCGCATCCGCCCCGAACCTCGCCATGGTCTCCTGGAACGGCCGCGGGCCGCCGTCCTCATCGAGGGTGAGGGTCTCTCCGTCGAGGATCACCTCACGGGCCGGCAGTGCGCGCACTACCTCCACTACTTCAGGCAGCCGGTGGGTCACTTCAGCCAGGGTGCGTGTGTAGATGCGCACGTCGTCGCCGAGCCGATGCACCTGGATGCGGGCGCCGTCGAGCTTGTATTCCACGGACGCCTCCCCTGTTGCCTCCAGGGCTTCGCTGGCGCTGGCCGCAGTGGAGGCCAGCATGGGCTGCACCGGACGGCCGACGACGAGGCCGACGGCGTCAAGCTGGGCTGCCGTGCCCGTCATGGCCAGGAGGGCGGTCTGGCCGAGATCGCCGGAGAGCATTGCCGCGCGGCGTACGGCCTCCACGGGCCGGTCCGCGGCGCGGGCAACGGCGTCCGTCAGCACGCCCTCAAGTGCCCCAGTACGCAACTCACCGAGCAGCACCCCCGCGATGAAGGACTGCTCACGCTCGGTGGCTGCCGCCGTAAGTGTCCGGAGGATCGCGGCGCGTTCCGCCGCGGATCCGGCGCCTGCGATGAGGAGCAACCGGTCCAGTGCCGTATCGACGTCGGCAACGGTCAGGCTCGGCTCGGCGGCCGGCTCCCCCATGGCCGCCGACATGCCGCGCCAGCCGATCCCCACGCGGCCCTGCCGTGGCTTGGCGATCAGCAACCCAACGGCCGGCGCGATGTCCACGGGCCCAAGGCGGCGCAGCAGGCCAGCCAGTGCGTCGATCTTTGCGAGCCGGGAGCGGGTAGACGCGACGGCATCCGAGGTCCTCACGAGCTCGTCGAGCAGCATGGCACCAGTCTGCCACGCCGTCCGATAACGGGCACACGAGTAACTGTCGATGCTGGACAGGGCCGGGACCGCAGTTCCAGACTGGACGCATGGGAATCATCGTCGCGAACCTGTTCATCACCCTCGACGGCGTCTACCAGGGCCCCGGCGGCCGGGAGGAGGACACCGAGGGCGACTTCGCCTTCGGCGGCTGGCAGGCACCAGTGTCCGACGACGAGGCAGGCGCGGCCATCGGCGCCGAGATCGAACGCATCGACGCCCTGCTCCTGGGCCGGAAGACCTACGATATCTTCGCCGCCTACTGGCCCCACCAGTCCGACGACATTGGTGGCACCCTCAACAGGGTGCCCAAGTTCGTCGTTTCCAACAGCCTGACTGATCCGGCCTGGTCTGGCACCACGGTGCTGCCGGATGCCACCACTGCGGGCCGCCTCCGCGAGGAGTACGACCAAGTCCATATGTTCGGCAGCGGTGTCCTCATCCGTTCACTCCTCGCCGCGGACGTCCTGGACCGCCTCCACCTGTGGCTGTATCCGGTCACTTTGGGGCAGGGCAAGCGCCTCTTTGACGCCGGAACCATTCCCGCGACCTTCCGCCTCGCCGAGCCGGCGCGCAGCTTCCCGAAGGGGGCGGTGTCGCTGGTGTACGAGCGCGCGGGCGACGTCGAGACCCAGGAGATGGGCGCCTAGTGCCGTAACCGGCCCAAACCATGCACAATGGCACAAAAAACCGGCCCAGCAGATGCTGGACCGGTTTTTTGTGCAATGACGTACTGCGGTGGCCCTGGGCCCACGTCGTCCGTGGGCCCACACCGGCGAGGGACCCAAGTCGAGCGAAGCGAGACTTGGGAGCCGGTGGGGACTAGTGGCTGTGGCCTACGTGCTCGTCTTCTTCAGCGGGCTTCTCCACCACGAGGGTTTCGGTGGTGAGGACCAGCGCGGCGATGGACGCCGCGTTGCGCAGTGCTGCACGGGTGACCTTGACGGGGTCGATGACACCGGCGCCGATCAGGTCCTCGTACACGCCGGACTTGGCGTTGAAACCGTTGTTGGTCTCAAGCTCTGCAACCTTGGCCGTGACAACGTAGCCGTCGAACCCGGCGTTCTGGGCGATCCAGCGCAGCGGCTGGACCAGGGCGCGGCGGACGATGCCCACAGCAGCAGCGGCGTCGCCCTCGAGGGCCTTGACTGCAGGGTCCTCGTCGAGTGCCTTGAGCGCGTGGATCAGCGCGGAACCGCCGCCGGCGACGATGCCTTCTTCGAGGGCAGCGCGCGTGGAGGACACTGCATCTTCGATGCGGTGCTTCTTTTCCTTCAGCTCAACCTCGGTGGCTGCGCCAACCTTGATCACGCCGATGCCGCCGGCCAGCTTGGCCAGGCGCTCCTGGAGCTTTTCCTTGTCCCAGTCGGAGTCGGTGCGGGTCAGTTCGGCGCGCAGCTGGGAAACCCGGGCTGCGACGTCTTCTGCGGAACCGGCACCGTCAACGATGGTGGTGTTGTCCTTGGTCACCGTGATGCGGCGGGCGGTACCCAGCACCTCGAGGCCAACGGTATCCAGGCTGAGGCCCAGTTCCGGGGAGACAACCTGCGCACCGGTGAGGGTGGCGATGTCCTGCAGCATGGCCTTGCGGCGGTCACCGAAGCCCGGAGCCTTGACGGCAACCACGTTCAGGGTGCCGCGGATACGGTTGACGATCAGCGTGGAGAGTGCTTCGCCTTCAACGTCTTCGGCAATGATGAACAGCGGCTTGGAGCTCTGCAGTGCCTTCTCCAGCAGCGGCAGGAAGTCCTGGACCGAGGAGATCTTGCCCTGGTTGATCAGGATGAGGGCGTCTTCGAGGACGGCTTCCTGACGTTCTGCGTCGGTGACGAAGTACGGGGACAGGTAGCCCTTGTCGAACTGCATGCCCTCGGTGAGGACCAGTTCGGTCTGCGTGGTGGAGGACTCTTCGATGGTGATGACACCATCCTTGCCAACCTTGCCGAAGGCTTCGGCGAGGAGCTCGCCGATTTCGTCGCTCTGGGCCGAGATGGCTGCAACGTTGGCAACCTGGGTGCCTTCAACCGGGCGGGCGTTCTCGAGCAAGCGGGCTGCAACGGCTTCGACGGAAACCTCGATACCGCGCTTGATCTGGCCAGGAGCAGCGCCGGCAGCAACGTTGCGCAGGCCTTCCTTGACCAAGGCCTGGGCCAGCACCGTTGCGGTGGTGGTGCCGTCGCCGGCAACATCGTTGGTCTTGGTGGCTACTTCCTTGGCCAGCTGGGCGCCAAGGTTCTCGTACGGGTCATCCAGCTCAACTTCGCGGGCAATGGTGACGCCGTCGTTGGTGATGGTGGGTGCTCCCCACTTTTTGTCGAGGACAACGTTGCGGCCACGGGGGCCGAGCGTCACCTTGACAGTGTTGGCGAGCTTGTCGATGCCGGCTTCAAGAGACCGGCGCGCAGCGTCGTTAAACGCAAGCTGCTTTGCCATGGTTGTGTCCTTTCAAGACAGAACCCCGCGCAGCTGACCAGCGGAATGCATGGTCAGCGGCACGGGGATCCAAAGAGTTACTTTACGACGATCGCCAGGACGTCGCGGGCGGACAGCACGAGGTACTCGGTGCCGCTGTGCTTGACTTCGGTTCCGCCGTACTTCGAGTAGATAACGACGTCGCCTTCAGCAACGTCCAGGGGAACGCGGTTGCCGTTGTCGTCAAAGCGGCCGGGGCCTACTGCAACAACTTCGCCTTCCTGCGGCTTCTCCTGTGCGGAGTCCGGGATGACCAGGCCGGAAGCCGTGGTCTGCTCGGCTTCGAGCGGGCGGACAACAATACGATCCTCAAGAGGCTTAATAGAGACCGACACTCGGACCTCTCCTTTTCGTCAGCAAATTCATGGACTGGAGAGCTGGGGCGCCGTGGCTGGCAAACCGTCGTCGCGGTGCCGGCAGCAGCCTGGCTGGCAGCTCTTCATGTGTTAGCACCCTCCTAGGGAGAGTGCTAATGACGACTCTATGTAAGGGGTTAGCACTCGGTCAAGGCGAGTGCCAGAATTTTGCCTCGGGTGAACAAGATCAGCGGCCAGCGAGGTCGTCGAAATCAACCTCCTCATCGCCTTCGTTGCCCTCATCACGGCCGTTGCCCCGCCGAAGATACAGGACGACGGCGCCGGCTACTGCGGCCAGCAGGGATACCACCAGGAGGATAACGCCGCCGAGCCGGGCCGCGGAGTACAGGTCCCTGATCTCGCGTGCCTCGTCCGTGGCGTCCTGGATATCCTTGCCGCCAACGGAGTACACGGTGGCGTTGAAGGTGTCCAGGAAGAAGATGATCACCAGCAGGGCAGTGCAGACAACCGCCACGGCAACCCCGGCAATCAGTGCGGGACGGGCGAACTTCACCAAGCCTGGGGTATTCGAATGTGGCTGTTCGGACGGCTGTAGGCCTGCGCTGTCTTCCATGCCTTCAACCCTATCGGCATCTCACCGTGGCGCTCCTCCACTACTCTTGAACGCATGGCTCAAGCACCGCAGGACCAGATCGCACCACTGCTCACGAGCGAAGGCTGGGACCTGCTGGCGTCCCTTGGCCCCTACCGTGAAGACACCTCATTCGAGCTGAATTCAACCCTTCGCAAGGCTGGCCACTCCCCCGCGCTGGTATCTGCGGTCCTCACGCAGTCCCGGCTGCGCACGAAGGCGGAACTGAAGTTCGGCGAGTTCGCCCGGAGCATGCTCTTCACTCAGGCCGGGCTGGAGCAGGCCACCCGGCTGAACGTCGCTGCCCGGCACGCCGAGCGTTTCGCCCAGGCCGGCATCAGCCACGTGGCAGACCTCGGCTGCGGGCTCGCAGCGGACTCCTTGGCGCTGGCCTCGATGGACATCACCGTCACCGCCGTCGAAATGGACGAGACCACGGCCGCCTGCGCCACGGTGAACCTCATCCCGTTCCCCAACGCCACCGTGGTGCACTCCGATGCGACGTCCGTGCCGCTGGACGGGATCGACGGCGTCTGGCTGGATCCGGCCCGCCGCGTCACCTCCACGTCCGGAACCACGCGGATCTGGGATCCGGAAGCCTTCTCGCCGCCGCTGTCCTTTGTGGAGTCGCTTGCCGCGTCAGGCCGTGCGGTCGGGGTCAAAATGGGCCCCGGGATGCCGCACGAATCCGTGCCGGCGGACTGCGAGGCCCAGTGGGTCTCGGTGGGCGGCGACGTCACCGAGGTGACGCTGTGGTTCAACGCGGTGCGCAGGCCAGGCATCCGCCGGGCCGCCCTGCTCCTGGGTCCCCAGGGTGCCGCCGAAATCACCAGCGCCGAAGATTTCGGCGCTGGTCCCACGGCACCGGTGGGCCCGGTGGAGGGCTACCTGTACGAGCCCGACGGCGCGGTGATCCGCGCAGGGCTGGTGGCCGACGTCGCCCTTGAACTGGGCGGGCACCTGGTGGACGAGCACATCGCCTACATTTGCGCCCCTGACCTGGTGGACACGCCGTTCGCGCGGGCCTACAAGGTTATGGAGGTCATGCCGTACAACGTCAAGGCACTCAAGGCCTGGGTCAAGGACAACGGCATCGGCGTGCTCGACATCAAAAAGCGCGGCACGTCAGTCACCCCGGAGGAACTGCGGAAGCAGCTACTTGCCGCAGGTAAGGGCGGCAAGAACAGCAAGAAGGCCGGAAACAAAACAGCCACCCTGGTCCTGACCCGCATCGGGGAGGACCGGGTGGCCATCGTGGTGGAACCGGCCTGAGAGCTACTGGGCGCGAGTGAATTCCTCCGCGGCCCTGACCTGCTCGTCGGCGGGCCGGACGCCGGTGTAAAGCACAAACTGCTCCAGTGCCTGGATGGTGGCCACTTCGGCCCCGGTGATCACTGGTTTTCCTGCGGCGCGCGCCGCCTTGATCAGCGGCGTCTCGGCGGGGAGTGCCACGACGTCGAACACCACTTTGGCTGCCGCGATCGTGCCTTCGGGGAAGGACAGGGAGTCCGCATTCGGACCGCCTTGCATACCTCCCGCCATACCAATAGGCGTGACATTGATGATCAGGTCCGCCGTGCCGCCGTCGAGCGCTGACCGCCAACGGAACCCGTAGAGGTCGGCGAGGGGCCGCCCGGCGTCCTCGTTGCGCGCAATCACGGTGACGTCGGTGAAGCCGCCGTCGCGGAGGGCCGCCACCGTGGCCTTCGCCATGCCGCCGGCGCCCTGGACCAGGACCGAGTAGTCCACGGGAACCGCATGCGACCTAAGCAGCTGTTCAATGGCCGTGTAGTCCGTGTTGTAGGCCTTGAGGTGCCCGTCCGTGTTCACGATGGTGTTCACCGAATCGATGGCCTTGGCCGAGGGGTCCATTTCGTCCACGAGCGCGATCACGTCCTCCTTGTACGGCATGGAAACCGCACAGCCGCGGATCCCCAGTCCCCGGACGCCCGCAATGGCCTGGGCGAGGTCCGTCGGAGCGAAGGCCTTGTAGATCCAGTTCAGGCCCAGCTGGTCGTAGAGGTAGTTGTGGAAGCGGGTCCCGTTATTGCTGGGCCGCGCCGACAGCGAGATGCAGAGGGTCATGTCTTTATTAAGAATGGGCACCGGTCCATTAAACGTGATTCAACCCAACTAAGTAGCAGCAGATGTCGTTATGAGGGTCCAAAACGACATCTGCTGCTACCCAGTTGGGTTAGGGGCAGCCGGTGCCGGCCGGGAAGCTTCCGACGGCGGCGGGCAGCTTCCCGCGGGCCGTCGCCTTGCCTGCCAGCACGGCCGCCAGTGCGTCGAAGGCCCCAGCGCTGCGTCCGTACAAGGCAACCTTGACCGGAGCCGCGGAGTCCTGCAGCGGCCAGGGCGCGTCGAGCGACACAGCGATGTCACCACCGGCAGGAGCACCGCCATAGCCGATGAGGCTGACTACAGGCCCCCCGCCAATAGCCAGCCCGGCCCTCGCAGCAGCGGCTTCGAACCGGGCCCTGTCCTGGGGCGAGCCACCGGACACCTGGACAGCGCCGGGCACCAGCGGCCCGCTGCAGGGTCCGGCCACCACTGTCACAGCGGCAGCGGAAACCCTGGCTGAGAGGTCCTGGCCGCTTCCGGGGGGCGTCCCAAGGAAGGATGCAGGGGTCCTGCCACGCCAGACCATCATGGTCACGACCCGTTGCGCGGCTTCGTCCAAGCGTGCCGCCGACAGACGCCCGCCGGCCACGGCGCCCACGATGGACGCGTGGGCCTGTCCAACGTCCGTGGGCATCAGCAGCAGGTCGGCCCCGGCGGCGAGCGCAGCCACGGCAGCGGAGCCGTCCGGATACTGCTTCTGGACAGCACCCATATTGAGGGCGTCCGTTACCGCTACGCCCTTGAAGCCCATGCTCCGGAGCGCGGCGTAGGTGGGCGCGGACAACGACGCCGGCACGCCGGGTTCCAGCGCAGGTACGGCGATATGCCCCGTCATGACCATGGGCACACCGGCGGCGACGGCGGCCCGGAAGGGCTTCCAGTCGCGGGCTTCGAGGTCGGCAACAGTGGCCGGCTGCATCGGCAGGTCCTGGTGCGAGTCCACGGTCACCGAGCCGTGACCGGGGAAATGCTTCACTGCTGGGAGGACACCTGCCTCCTGCATCCCCTGGGAGAAAGCCACGCCCAGCGCCCCGGCGGTATCCGGGTTCCCTGACATGGACCGCGCACCGATGGTGGGATCCGCGGGGCCGATCGTGACGTCCGTGTCCGGTGCGAAGTCCACGTTGAAGCCCAGCGGCGCGAGTTCGGACGCCACCGCACGGCCGGCGTCCTTCGTGAGCGCCGCGTCCCCGCCCGCACCATAGCTCATGGGCGCCGGCCATTCAGTCAGGGGCGCACCGAGCCGGGACACCACGCCGCCCTCCTGGTCCACGCCAATGAGGCCGGGCCACGTCCGGCCGTCCGCGCGGGCTGCGGCAGCCAGGCGTGCGGTGGTGGCTGCCATGGCCGCCGGATCTACCTGCTTCTGCGCATCCACGGGAACGTTGTCCCCCATGATGATCGAGCCCGCCAGGTGCAGGCGCTCGATGGTGGCGGCGTGGGCTGCAGCGTCCGCGCCGGTGAAGAAGGGCATCAGGACCTGGCCGGCTTTCTGTTCCACCGTCATGGCGGCCACTGCCGCCGCGGCCGCATCCATGTCGCGCTGCAGCGGACCCCAGCCGAGAGGCCTGGCCCCGGGATCAGGTGAGGCAGAGGGCGACGGCGGTGCCGGCGTCGTCGTTGGTTTGGCTGCAGACGGCGGCGGGCTGGGAGTGGAGGACTGGGAGGAAGGCGTGGGCGCCGGAGTGGGGACGCCCGTGCAGGCGGCCAGAGTGGCCACTGCTGCCAAAATGAGGGTGGTTTTGTGAAAACTGTCACGGGTCCGCGGGAACAAGGCCATCAATACGATGCTACCCCTGCACTAGACTTGAACCACCCGTTCGCCCGTCCGGCCGCCGCCTGCCAGGGCAGTCCGCCGGGGCGGCGTGCGCCAGGGACAACCGAACAGTTAGGGGAACGCATGAAGATTGATTTCGCTTCATCGAGGCAATCAACTCTTGGTGTGGAATGGGAGCTGGCGCTCGTGGACGGCCAGACCGGGGAGCTCGCCTCCGTGGCCAACGAAGTACTCCGCGGCGTCGCCGCCAAACACCCGGAACTGAACGAGGACGACGAACACCCCCACATCAAGCAGGAACTGCTGCTGAACACAGTGGAGCTTGTCACTGGCATCTGCGAGACGGCCGGCGAAGCCAAGGAAGACCTCAGCAGGTCCCTGGCCGCGGTCCGCGAAATCACCGACCCCATGGGCGTGGAAGTCTTCTGTGCCGGGAGCCACCCCTTCAGCCCGCCCCAGCTGCAGCCCGTGACGGACAAAGCCCGGTACGCCAAGCTGATCGACCGTACCCAATGGTGGGGCCGGCAGATGGTCATTTATGGGGTGCACGTCCATGTGGGCCTGGACCGGCGCGAGAAGGCCCTTCCGGTGCTCGACGGCCTGGTCAACTATTTCCCGCACTTCCAGGCACTGTCGGCGTCGAGCCCGTTCTGGGGCGGCGAGGACACCGGCTATGCCTCACAACGGGCGCTGATGTTCCAGCAGCTGCCCACCGCTGGACTGCCGTTCCAGTTCGCCACCTGGGATGAATACGAGTCCTACGTCCAGGACATGTTCACCACGGGCGTGATCGACACCCTGTCCGAAATCCGCTGGGACATCCGTCCGGTTCCCAATCTGGGCACCATCGAAATGCGCATCTGCGACGGCCTGGCCACGCTGGAGGAAGTGGGCGCGATTGCCGCCCTCACACAGTGCCTGGTGGACGAGTTCTCCACCACCCTGGACAACGGCGGAACCATCCCCACCATGCCGCCGTGGCACGTCCAGGAAAACAAATGGCGTGCCGCCCGCTACGGCATGGAGGCCATCATCATCCTCGACGCCAAGGGCAGGGAGCAGCTGGTCACGGACCATCTGCTGGAGACCCTGAACCGGCTTGAGCCCGTGGCAGCCAAGCTCGGCTGCCCGGACGAGCTCGCCGACGTCGAGAAAATCATCAGCCGCGGCGCCGGCTACCAGCGCCAGCGCCGTGTGGCCGCCGAGAACGGCGGGAACCTGCAGGCCGTGGTGCTGGACCTGGTCAAACAGATGCGTAACGGCCCCACGGCCTGACCGCTGCGCCAGCTCTCTTAGCGTTGCTCTATCACTTGTGGTCCCTAAACCCTCGGTTTAGGGACCACAGGTGATAGAGCAACCGGGCGGAAGTTCAGGCGGGAAGCGAAACCGCGGTGACCGGCATCGAGGAGTCCGGCGCGAAGCGGATCCCGCTGGGCGCCACTCCGGCCATGACCAGCTGTGCACCCAGGGCTGCCACCATGGCACCGTTGTCCGTGCAGAGGTCCAACGGCGGGACGTGCAGCTTGATCCCGGCGGACGCGCAGCGCTGGCCGGTCAGCTCGCGCAGCCTGGAATTGGCGGCGACGCCGCCGCCGAGCAGGACGTCCTTAATTCCGTTCTCCCGGCAGGCCAGCACGGCCTTTGAGGTGATCACGTCCACCACGGCTTCCTGGAAGGCAGCCGCGATGTCTGCCACCGGAACGTCTTCGCCGCGGGCTTCGAACTGCTCCACGCACCGGGCCACCGCGGTTTTGAGGCCGCTGAAGGACCAGTCATAGCGGTGCGGACCCGGTTCGTCGGCAGAGCCCATGTACTTGGGCTGGGTGAGGCCGCGCGGGAAGCGGATGGCCTTGGCGTTGCCGGTCCTGGCCAGCTTGTCGATGGCGGGACCGCCCGGATAGCCGAGGCCCAGGATGCGGGCCACTTTGTCGTAGGCTTCGCCGGCGGCGTCGTCGATCGTGGAGCCCAGCAGCTGAACGTCGTCGGTGATGCTGTTGATTTTGAGGATCTCGGTGTGGCCGCCGGACACCAGGAGGGCGCCGAGGTTCTCCGGCAGCCGTGGGGCGCTGCCTGACTGGCCGTCGAGCAGGCCAACGCCCACGTGGGCCACCAGATGGTTGATCGCGTATAGCGGCTTACCGGTGGCCACGGCCAGGGCCTTGGCCGCGCAGACGCCCACCATGAGGGCGCCTGCCAGTCCGGGTCCCGACGTGACCGCGATGGCATCCACGTCCTCCAGTTCCACGCCGGCGTCGCCAAGGGCCTGCCGCAGCGTGGGCACGAAGGCATCCAGGTGTGCCCGGGAGGCAATCTCGGGGATCACTCCGCCGAAGCGGACGTGTTCGTCCATTGAGGAGGAAACCGTATTCGTCAGCAGCGTCGTCCCGCGGACAATTCCCACTCCGGTCTCGTCGCAGGAGGATTCGATGCCCAGCACCAGGGGCTGCGAGCGGTTCATGGCTGGTCTGCTTCCGTTGTGGTGGGTTCGTCCGGTGTCAGCTGGAGCCGCATGATCAGGGCGTCCACGCCGTCGCGGTAGTACCCGCGGCGCACATGGATCTGCTCAAACCCGAAGCGCAGGTACAGCTGCTGGGCCCGGGGGTTGTCCGCGCGGACCTCAAGCAGGACGTCCTGGGCGCCGCGCCCTGCTGCTTCCTCGATCAGCCGGGTCAGCAGGGCCGAGCCGATCCCCCGCCCCTCGAATTCTGGAACGACGGCGATGGTCTGGACGTCCGCGATGGGCTCGATGCACATCAGGCCGGCGTAGCCCACGATCCCGGAAGCCGCTTCGGCCACCAAATACCGGCGCGTGTCCGTCTGCGACAGCTCGTCGAAGAACATGTGGAGGGGCCACGCATCTGCGGGGAACAGCCGCTGTTCCAGGGCGTTGACCGTGGGCACGTCCTCCAGCGTCATGTCGCGCAGGACTACCCCGTCAACTCCGGGCACGGCCGGGGTGCTCACAGCGCCCGCTTCCGCGGCCCGGGCACCTGCGCATCGGATTCGCGGAGGTACAGGGGCGTTGAGTCAGGCAGCTCACCGCCAGCGGCGAGCCGCGCCAGCGCGAACTGGCCAAGGTACAGGGCATCGGGCTGTTCGGCGCTGAAGGCAGCGTTGGCCTTCAGTACGTCGGAGTACAGCCCTGCCCCGGCTCCATAGGCGGGCAGGTCGGGGAGGTCCGCGGCGAAGCCCACGTGCGGGCCGTCCTCCAACTGAGGCAGCTGGCCGTCCTGCAGGCTGTAGCGCGCCCAGTAGACCTCTTTCCGGCGTGCGTCCGTTACTACCAGGAATTCGCGCACCGCGTCAGTGGATTCGGCGACTTCCAAGGCGACAGCGTCCAGGCTCATCATGCCGTGCAGGGGCTTGTTCCAGACAAACGCCAATGTCCGCGCGGTGGCGATGCCGGACCGCAGGCCGGTGAACGGGCCAGGACCCACGCCGGCGACGATGGCGTCGATGTCGCTGCCTGAGACCCCTGCCGAGGCGAGGAGTTCATCGATGCCCGGCGCGAGCACCTCGGCGTGGCTCCTGGTGTCCTCGGTGGCGAAGCTGGCCACGACGCCCTCCAGGGCGTCATCGGACACCAGTGCGGCGCTGGCAACGGCCGATGTGTCGATGGCAAGGATAAGCATCAGGATGTCCCTTCGATGATTTCGCCGAGGGCAGGCCTTGACGCCCAGCGCGGACCGAAGCCGCGCATTACGATGGTGCGGGGCTCGTCATCGTCGTCGGTGTCAAAGTCCAGAACGTCGAGTTCACCCTCATGGGCTCCAGCCACAGCATGCGGTTGCGTTGGCGGCACACCGATAGCGCGGTGCAGGTCAATTTCGAGGCGGCTCTCGCTCAGGTGTTCCACCCGGCCACGGCCCCATTCCACCACCGTCACGGCCGAATCCATGGTGTTTTCCAGGTCGATGTCGTCAATCTCCGACGCCGAGCCCAACCGGTATGCGTCCACGTGCACCAGGTCCGGGCCGCCGGGACGGGGACCGTCGGGCAGGTTGGGGTGGATCCGCACGAGTACAAATGTGGGCGAGATGACGCCGGACCGCACGCCCAGCCCCTCCCCCAGGCCTTGGGTGAAGGTGGTCTTCCCGGCCCCCAGTTCGCCCGTCAGCACCAGCAGGTCCCCGGCGTCCAGCACCGACGCCAAAGCCGCGCCGAGCTCATGCGTCTGGTCCGCCGTCGACACGCTGACGGTCCACTCCCAGTTGGCGCCGGGATCCGGGCTGGCGGCGGGATCCGGGCTGGCGCCGGCAGCAGGAAGGCTCATAGCGTGGGCTGCTTCGCGGAGACAGGCACGGCGGACTCGTTGATGAACTGGCGCGGAACCCGCGGGCTGATCCGGGTCACGATCTCATAGTTGTTGGTTCCGGCGGCGCGCGCCCAGTCATCTGCGGTTGGCCCGCCGTCGGAGCCGCTGCCGAAAATTTCTGCCTCGGCACCCAACAGCCCGGCACCGGCCGGTCCCGCGTCGCCGAGGTCGAGCACCATCTGGTCCATGGCGATCCGTCCCACCACCGGATACGTATGCCCGGCCACCCGGACTGGACCGCCCGTGGCTACGCGAGGTATGCCGTCCGCGTAGCCGACGGGGATCAGGGCCAAGGTGCTGGGGCTGGTGGTGTGGTAGCGCAGTCCGTAGGAAACCCCCTGTCCCTCCGGCACGTGCTTGCACTGCGACACCAGGGTCCGCAGTGTCATGGCCGGGCGGAGGCCCAGCTCGGCGGACGTCTGGCCTTCGAACGGGGAGAGGCCGTAGATGCCCAGGCCCACGCGCACGAGGTCGAAGTGGGTGTCCGGCCGGGACAGCGCGGCCGGAGTGTTCGCAAGGTGGCGCACTTCCGGGTCCACGCCCGCATCCTCGGCCACGGCCAGCACCTCACGGAAGGCAGCGAGCTGGTGGTCCGTCTCGGGCCGTTCAGGCTCATCGGCGACGGAGAGGTGCGAGAAAATGCCCACTACCCGAAGGACTCCTTGATCCTGGTACTCGAGGGCCTCGCCCACCAGGTGGTCCCAGCCGTCCAGCGTGACGCCGTTCCGGCCCAAGCCCGTGTCCACCTTGAGGTGGATCCGGGCTGGGCGTTCCTGTTCGCGGGCGGCGGCAACAATCCTGTCCAGCTCCCAGCCGGAGCATCCGATGTCGATCCCGGCCGCCACCGCCGCGCCGAAGTTGCTTTCGGTGGTGTGCAGCCAGGCCAGCATCGGCGCATCGATGCCCGCGGTCCGGAGTGCGAGGGCTTCTGAGATGTGGGCGACGCCCAGCCACGAGGCCCCTGCTTCAAGGGCGGCCCGGGCCACGGGAACCGCTCCGTGCCCGTACGCGTCGGCCTTCACCACCGCCATGACCTTCGCGGGCGACGCCGCGTCGGCCAGCCTGCGGACATTGTGGCGGATGGCGTCCAGGTCGATGATGGCGGAGCGTTCGTAGAGCGGATCCGCTCCTGGGGCTGCGCTGAAGTCACCGGTTGCTACGGGGTAAGTCACCTTAGTGATTCTAGTGCGGGCGGCCCAGCCGCATTTCACGGCCGGCTAATCGCTTGTCCTGGGGAACCGGGAGCTCAGTGCCCAGGGACCCAGCGTCTCGGTGCCTCAGGCGCCTCAGGCGTCGGAAAGGTGGGCGATCGTGGCGGTGGCCCGGCGCTGGGCGGCCAGTGGAACGTCCCGGACAATCTCTTCGAGGAAGCCGTAGCGGCGGAGCCACTGGCTACTCTGGCGTTCCCGCCGCGCGTTGGCCCGCTGCCACCAGTCGGCAATGTCGCCCCAGCCCGGAGCAGCCAGGGAGCCGCCCACCTCCTGCACGGCCAGTGACGCGCACAGGTTGGCGAAGCGCAGCCTGTTGCCCAGCGGCCAGCCCGCGAGGCTGCCCACGATGAACGCGGCGTCAAAGCAGTCACCGGCGCCAGTGGGGTCGAAGGCCGAGACCGGCAAAGACGGAACCCATTCCTCCTCGCCCGTCTCCGAGTCCACCGCCATGGCCCCCTGCGCGCCCAGCGTCACCACTGCCACCGGCACGCGGTCTGCGAGGGCATAGAGCGCCGCCCAGGGATCATCCTTGCCGGTGAACGCCATGGCTTCGCGCTGGTTGGGCAGGAACGCGTGGAAGTACTGCAGGTTCTCCAGCCGGACCGGCGACCACTTGCCACTGGGGTCCCAGCCGACGTCGCCGAAAAGCTTCACTCCGGACTGGTGGGCGGCAACGGCCCAGGGCTCGATTTCGAGGTCAAGTTCGGCGATCCCTGCGAGCGCCGGCGGCGGCGGCCCAATCAGCTCGGACGACGTCACGGGAGCCGGGTGCCCGTGAGTCACGAGCGAACGGTCCTTTTGGACGCTCAGCGACACCGTGACCGGGGAGTGCCACCCCGGGATGCGCCGGGACAGGCTGAGGTCCACGTGTTCCTGCCCGGCCAGGATTTTCCAGTTGTAGTCGCCATAGCCGTCGTCGCCGAACGCTGCCGCCAGGCCCGTTTTCAGGCCCAGCCTCGCCGCTGCGATGGCCTGGTTCGCCACGCCGCCGGGACAACTGCCCATGCCCTCGCTCCAGATCTCCGTTCCCGGTTCCGGCGCGTGGGGCAGTCCGGTAAAAATGATGTCCTGGAATACCGTGCCTGCGAGGATCAGGTCGAACTCACCGTCCGACGGCGAGCGGACGGCGGAGAGCGGGTCGAAGCGGCGGGCGGGGATGGCGTCCATGTCCGGCACGATACGCCCTGCCGCCCGCCAGCGATAGGGGCGGCCCGCCGTCGGGCCTAGACTGCTGGTTATGCGGCTCATGATCGCCGGCGGCGGCGGATTCCGGGTTCCCCTCGTGTACCGGGCGCTGCGCTCCGGCGCCTTCGCGGGGATGGCCGGCGAACTGGTGCTGTACGACGTCGACCCCTCCCGCCTCAGTGCCATCAAAGCAGTGCTCGAATCCATGCCCGCCCTGCCCCCAGGCGTTGAGGACCAGCCGCTTACGGTCCGCACCACCACGTCGCTGCCAGACGCGCTTCGCGGCACGGACATGGTGTTCGCCGCAATCCGGCCCGGCGGGACGGCCGGACGCATCGCAGATGAGCGTGTAGCGAAGGACCTGGGCCTGCTGGGCCAGGAAACCACCGGGGCCGGGGGGATCTCCTACGCCCTGCGCACCATTCCCCGGATGCTGGAACTCGCCCGCCAGATGCGCGAACACTGCCCGGACGCGTGGCTGATCAACTTCACCAATCCAGCCGGGATGGTCACCGAAGCCCTGTTGCCCGTGCTCGGGCCGAAGACGATCGGCATCTGCGACTCGGCCGGCGGGCTGGTGCACCGTGCCGCGCGCGCCGTCGGAATTCCGCTGCAGGACGGAAGGCTCGACGGCGTGGGCTACTACGGGCTCAACCACCTCGGCTGGCTGTACCGGCTGGAGTCGGGCGGGCGGGACCTGCTCCCCGGCCTGTTGTCAGACCCGGCGGCCCTTAGCACCTTCGAAGAGGGCCGGCTGTTCCCGCAGCCGTTCCTTGAGGGACTCGGTGCGCTTCCCAACGAGTACCTCTACTACTACTACCGGCGCGACAGCGCCGTGGCTGCCATGGGGGCCATGCCGCAGACCCGCGGCGAGTCCATCCACACGCAGCAGGCTGAGCTCTATCCACAGCTCGCCGCGGCCGGCGCCCGCGCCTACCGGCTCTGGGACGCCGCCCGCCGGTCGCGGGAGGAGGGTTACCTGGCCGAGGCCCGGATGCAGGGTGAGCAGCGTGCGGAAGAAGATCTCGCCGGCGGCGGCTATGAACGCGTGGCCCTGGCTGTCATGCGCGCTTTGGCGGGCGGCACCGGCGACGCTCAACTGATCCTCAACACCCGCAACACTGTTCCACCCACGGGGGCAGCCCCTGCCCAACCGCAACCGGCCATTCCGGGACTGCCGGCGGACGCCGTCGTCGAGGTCCCCTGCACCGTGACGGCCGACGGCGCGGTGCCGCTCCCGCAGTCGGCGCCCCGCCGGGAGCAACTGGGCCTGTTGCGCCGGGTCAAGGCGGTGGAACAGCTCACCGTTGGGGCAGCCACGCACGGCGACCGGGCAGCCGCCCTCGACGCCTTCGCCCGGCACCCACTGGTGGACTCAACCCACTTGGCGGGTGAGTTGCTCGCCGGCTATGAGCGGGCGTTCCCGTCGCTGCAGGAACTCTGGCGCTGAGCACCAGTGGCTGCATTCACATACGCCACGTGGCCGCCGGGCTCCTGGCGGGAGGCCGGGCGTTAACGTCAGGAGTAGTGTTTTATCGGATGCATAACTGAGGGCGCGCATGCTGCGCCGGTGCTGGAAGGAGACGCCGTGGCGCTGATTCGCAGGGTCGCCCTGCTCTCCCTCCACACCTCGCCGATGGAGCAGCCTGGCTCCGGCGATGCGGGCGGGATGAACGTATACATCCGCGAACTTGCCTCCGCCCTGGCCGAGACCGGCGTGGAGGTGGAAATCTTCACCCGTTCCACCTCGGCCAACCAGCCCGCCGTCGAACATCCCGGTCCCGGCGTCTGCGTCCACAACGTCCTGGCCGGCCCTCCTCATAAGGTGCCCAAAGAGGAGCTTCCAGGCCTCCTGCACAGCATGGTGGCCGAGATCGAGCAGATCCGCCAGCGCCAGCCGCACGGCCGCTACGACGTCCTCCACTCCCACTACTGGGTCTCCGGCATCGCCGGCCTGGAGCTGTCCCAGCTTTGGGGAGTGCCCTTGGTCCACACGATGCACACCATGGCCAAGGTCAAGAACCTGCTCCTCGAATCCGGGGAACAGCCGGAGCCGCGGCGGCGCGAGGTGGGCGAACACCGGATTGTTGACGGCGCCGCCCGCCTGATTGCCAACACCAGCGCGGAGGCCGAAGAACTGGTTTCCCACTACGGTGCCGACTACGACAACATCGATATCGCTCCGCCGGGGGTTGACCTGGCCACGTTCACTCCGGCCTTCCGTGCACGGTCGCGCTCTGAGCGGGGCATCCCGGCTGACACCTTCCACCTGCTGTTCGCCGGGCGCATCCAGCGGCTCAAAGGTCCGCAGATCCTGGTCAAGGCGGCCGCGAAGCTTCGCTCACGGCGCCCCGACATCAAGCTGCGGCTCACCATCCTCGGTGCGCTCAGCGGCAACAAGGACTTCAATCTGCGCCACTTGGTCTCGGATGCAGGAATGGACGACGTCGTCACGCACCTTCCCCCGGTGGGTGCACCGGAGTTGGCGGCCTGGTTCCGGGCCGCCGACGTCGTGGTGATGCCCTCGTTCAGCGAATCATTTGGGCTCGTGGCGCTTGAAGCCCAGGCCTGCGGGACGCCGGTGGTGGCCACCCGGGTGGGTGGGCTGTCCCGGGCGATCTTTAATGGCCGGACAGGACTGCTCGTCGATGGCCACCACGCCGAAGACTGGGCCGATGCGCTGGAGGCCCTGTACGACGATCCGGTGACTCGGGAGGACATGGGGCGGGCGGCCGCCATCCGGGCCCAGAACTCGGGATGGCAGCGTACCGCCGCCATTACGCTGGAAAGCTACCATGCCGCCGTCGATAACCACCTGGTAGGCCGCCTGATCCCGGCAGCCCCAGCACCCTGAGGCAGACGCCACCGCGCCCGCCCGAACCGCCTAACGAAGGACAAAGATGTCTGAACGGATTCCCCTCACCGACCTTGAAATCGCGCGCCAGGCGAAGATCGGGCCCATCGGCGACGTAGCGGCGGCAGCAGGAATCAACGCGGACGCGCTGGAACTGTACGGACGGTACAAGGCCAAGATCGACCCCGCCCGGCTGGACGCTCCCGCCCCGGCCGGCAAAGTGGTGCTTGTCTCCGCGATGTCTCCCACGCCTGCGGGCGAAGGGAAATCGACTACCACGGTGGGCCTTGCCGATTCACTGGCCCGGGCCGGGCACAAGGTTATGATCGCCCTCCGGGAACCCTCGCTCGGACCTATCCTGGGCATGAAAGGCGGCGCGACCGGCGGAGGCTATTCCCAGGTCCTGCCGATGGACGAGATCAACCTGCACTTCACCGGCGACTTCCACGCCGTCACTTCAGCCAACAACGCCCTCATGGCACTCGTGGACAACCACATTTACCAGGGGAACGAGCTGGGCATCGATCCCCGGCGCATGACGTTCAAGCGGGTCCTGGACATGAACGACCGGTCGCTGCGGGAAGTGGTCATCGGGCTCGGCGGGCCCACCCAGGGTGTCCCCAGGCAAGACGGCTTCGACATCACCGTGGCATCGGAGATCATGGCGGTTTTTTGCCTCGCTACGGACCTGGCTGACCTGCGCCGGCGCCTGGGCCGAATCACCTTCGGTTACACCTACGGCCGCGAACCCGTTACCGTGGCGGACCTCGGCGTGCAGGGCGCGCTCACCCTGCTCCTCAAGGAAGCGATCAAACCCAACCTGGTTCAGACCATCGCCGGTACGCCGGCTCTGGTCCACGGTGGCCCGTTCGCGAACATCGCACACGGCTGCAACTCGCTGATCGCAACCCAGACGGCCAGGCGGCTGGCGGACATCGTGGTCACCGAGGCGGGCTTCGGCGCCGACTTGGGTGCGGAGAAGTTTATGGACATCAAGGCCCGGAACGCGGGGGTAGCGCCGTCCGCCGTCGTTGTTGTTGCCACCGTCCGGGCACTGAAGATGCACGGCGGCGTAGCCAAGGACCGGCTGACGGAACCCGGCATCGAAGCGCTGCAGGCCGGCGTCGCCAACCTCCGCAGGCACGTGCGCAATGTGGAGAAATTCGGAGTGACGCCGGTGGTGGCTATCAACAAGTTCTCTTCCGACACGGCCGAGGAGCTCGATTGGCTCCTGGAGTGGTGCGCGGCGGAAGGAGTCCAGGCCGCGGTGGCGGACGTCTGGGGACGCGGCGGCGGTGGGGACGGGGGCGACGAACTGGCGGCCAAAGTGGCGGCCGCAGTTGCTGCGCCGAACAGCTTCCACCACTTGTATCCCCTGGACCTGCCGGTGGAGGAGAAAATCAGGACCATCGTCCAGGAAATCTACGGAGCGGACGGCGTGGACTTCTCCGTTCCTGCCCTGAAACGGCTGGCAGATATCGAGAAGAACGGCTGGTCCGGGCTGCCTGTCTGTATGGCCAAGACGCAGTACTCGTTCACCGACGAGGCCTCCCGGCTGGGAGCGCCGAAGGGCTTCACCATCCACGTGCGCGACCTGATTCCCAAGACCGGCGCCGGGTTTATCGTGGCTCTCACCGGTGCGGTGATGACGATGCCCGGCCTGCCCGCCGCGCCGGCCGCTATGCGCATGGACGTGGACGACGCCGGCAATCCGGTAGGCCTCTCCTGACCATCAGCTTCCATACCGGTTTGCTCTATCACTCTGAGCCCTTATTTGACCCCTTTGCGTGCCAGAACTGATAGAGCAAGGCGGGCTGTGGATATCTTCTGCGGGCGTTCGTGTATTCGGGCAACAATTGTGCTCATGCGCCCGTCCTCACCGCTGCCAGCTTCCCTTTCCTCGGTACCGTTTACCGTGCATGAGGCACGGGCCGCAAGCCTGAGCCGGGGAAGGCTTCGTTCCTCCGACCTTGCCTCCGCCGGGCGGCTGCTCTATCTGCCGGCTGGGTGGGACTTTGAAATCAGAGGGCTCGCGAGGGCCTTGTCCGCAGCTACGCCGGGGGCCTGGATCTCGCATGTGACAGCGGCCTGCATCCTGGGACTGTGGCTGCCCACCTGGTTCCGCGACTACCGGGAACTCCATTTGAGCAAACCAAGACAGCTGCCGCCAGTACGGCGAAAGGGCGTGGTTGGCCACACCGTCCTGGCGTTTGATGAAGAGGTCATGGAGCTGGACGGCATTCGAATCTCCACACCGGCCCGGACCTGGCTTGACCTTGCTGGCATCCTGCCGTTGGAGGACCTGGTGGCCGTGGGCGACCAGCTGGTTCGGCAGCCGTTGCTTGGCCTTGAAGACCGTCGCGATCCGTGGTCGACGCTTACGCAACTGCAGGAAATGTTGAAGCGGCACCCAAAACTGAAGGGAATCGTTAAGGCGAGGGAAGCTGCAGAACTCATCCGTTCCGGCTCGGACTCTGCGCCCGAAACCTTCCTTCGGCTGGCCTTGACGGCGGCCGGCCTGCCTGAGCCGGAACTGCAACTGCGTGTTGAGCGTGAGAACCGCTGGTCGCCGGCCGCAGACATGGGGTACCGCGCGCAGCGTATTGCCATCCAGTACGACGGCGGCCATCACCTTACGCGCGAACAGCAGTCCATCGACAATCGCCGGGACGAATCATTCAATGCCGCAGGCTGGCGGTACTTCAAGTTCAACGCCGACGATTTGGCCAACGACTTCCGGGCGGCGGTACGCAAGGTTCGAGCGGCTCTGCACACGCGTTAAACGCCCGTTGCCCTATCAGTTGTGGTTGTTAAACCCCTGGTTTGGGGACCACAAGTGATAGGGCAACGCGAAAGCGTCCGGGGTGGGTTAGCGGTCCAGGTCGCCGCGGATGAAGGCCTCGACCTTTTCACGGGCGAGGTCGTCGTTGAACTGCTCGGGCGGGGACTTCATGAAGTAGCTCGACGCCGACAGCAGAGGGCCGCCGATGCCGCGGTCCAGCCCGATCTTGGCGGCGCGGATGGCGTCGATGATCACGCCGGCTGAGTTAGGTGAGTCCCAGACCTCCAGCTTGTACTCAAGGGACACCGGGGCGTCGCCGAAGTTGCGGCCCTCGAGGCGGACGAAGGCCCACTTGCGGTCATCGAGCCACTGGACGTAGTCGGACGGGCCGATGTGGACGTCCTTGGCAGCCAGCTCGGCTTCGACGTTCGAGGTAACAGCCTGGGTCTTGGAGATCTTCTTGGACTCGAGGCGGTCGCGCTCCAGCATGTTCTTGAAGTCCATGTTGCCGCCCACGTTGAGCTGGTAGGTGCGGTCCAGCGTCACGCCGCGATCTTCGAAGAGCTTGGCCATGACGCGGTGCGTGATGGTGGCACCGATCTGGCTCTTGATGTCATCGCCCACGATCGGCACACCAGCGGCAGTGAACTTGTCAGCCCAGGCCTTGGTGCCGGCGATGAACACGGGAAGCGCGTTGACGAAAGCAACCCCGGCATCGATCGCTGCCTGGGCGTAGAACTCAGCAGCTTCCTGCGACCCAACGGGCAGGTAGCAGACCATGACGTCGGCCTGGGCATCCTTGAGTGCCTGGACAACGTCAACGGGCTCTGCCGGGGACTGTTCAATGGTCTCAAGGTAGTACTTGCCGAGGCCGTCCAGGGTGTGGCCGCGCTGCACGGTCACGCCGGTGGGCGGGACGTCGGCGATCTTGATGGTGTTGTTTTCGCTGGCGAGGATTGCATCCGCGAGGTCAACGCCGACCTTCTTGCCATCCACATCGAAAGCGGCCACGAACTGGACGTCGTTGACGTGGTACTTGCCGAACTCCACGTGCATCAGGCCGGGGATCGTGGCCTCGGGATCGGCGTCACGGTAGTAGTGCACACCCTGGACGAGCGATGCGGCGCAGTTACCCACACCGACGATTGCAACACGAATCGGATTTGAAGACACGGAACTCCTTTGAGGACAAAACTTCAGCCGCCGGACGGTCATTGCCGGACCACGTACGACGGCGGACAGCAGGCAGCGCCATTCGGCGCCTTTTCATAGTACCCAACCGGGCGGGGGCCGGGTTTGTTCCCCGGCCCCCGCCTGTGGTTTCCATCGTGTGCAGAGAGTAAGTGTTACGTCGTCTGCCAGAGGTTGATGTCAGATTCCACAGCGAACTCGTCGATGGCGGCGAGTTCGTCAGTGGTGAACTTCAGGTTGTTGATCGCGGACAGGGTGTCCTCCAGCTGCCTGACGCTGGAGGCGCCAACCAGGGCAGAGGTGACCGGGGTGCCCTTCGGCTGGTCGCGCAGGATCCAGGCGATGGCCATCTGCGCCAGGGACTGGCCACGGCCTTCAGCAATGCCGTGCAGCCCGCGGATCCGGTCCAGCTTCTCGTCAGTGATGGCGTCCTCAGACAGGAAGCGTGCCTTGGCTGCACGGGAATCCGCGGGAATCCCGTTGAGGTACCGGTCCGTGAGCATGCCCTGGGCCAGCGGGGAGAACGCGATGGAACCGGCGCCCACCTCTTCGAGCGCCTCGTACAGGTTCGGCGTGCCGTTCTCCGTCCACCGGTTCAGCATGGAATAGCTGGGCTGGTGGATGAGCAGCGGGGTGCCGAGCTCTTTGAGGATGCGTGCGGCCTCGATGGTCTGCTCGGGCGTGTAGGACGAGATGCCGGCGTAAAGCGCCTTACCCGAGCGGACGGCGTAATCCAGGGCACCCATGGTCTCTTCCATCGGCGTCTCGGGGTCCGGACGGTGGCTGTAGAAGATGTCCACGTAGTCCAGCCCCATCCGCTGCAGCGACTGGTCAAGGCTTGAGATGAGATATTTGCGGGAGCCCCACTCGCCGTACGGGCCCGGCCACATGTAGTAGCCGGCCTTCGTGGAGATGACCAGTTCGTCGCGGTAGGGCTTGAAGTCGTCCGCGAGGTGGCGGCCGAAGTTGGTTTCGGCGGAGCCGTCCGGCGGACCGTAGTTATTGGCGAGGTCGAAGTGGTTCACGCCGAGGTCGAACGCGCGGCGGAGGATGGCCCGCTGTTCATCGAACCGCTTGTCGTCGCCGAAGTTGTGCCAAAGGCCCAGCGAGATTGCGGGGAGCTTCAGTCCGCTGCGGCCGACGCGGCGGTAGGGCATGGATTCATAGCGGTTTTCCGCGGCTGAATAAGTCATACGCTCCATCCTGCCAGCTGTGACGCACGCTACAGTCAGGAACGGCCTTGTTACGCCGCGGGCTGACACAAATCAGCCCGCGGCGCAGCCGGAACTATTAAGCCTTCACGACGGCGGCACTCCACGGCCCGAGGGCCAACGCACCGTTTTCAGCGGCAGGCACCTCCTCGGTGGACAGCAGCACCGTTCCGTCCACGCGGTCAAGCGAAGCCTTTTGCTCCGAGAGGTTCAGCAGCACCTCAACGGAGCCGCGGCGGAAACGCAGCCAGCCGGCGTCGTCGTCGAACTCCACCGTGGTTTCGGCAAACCCGAGGCCGGCCAATTCCTGATGCTCGCGGCGCAGTGCCGCGAGCGAACGGTACAGCTCCAGGAGCCTGGCGTGGTCGCCCTGCGCGGCCTCGGCCCAGTTGAGTTTGGAACGGCGGAAGGTTTCCGGGTCCTGCGGGTCAGGTACGACGGCGGGATCCCACCCCATCCGTTCGAACTCCCGGATTCTGCCTTCCGCGGTCGCCTTGCCCAGCTCAGGCTCGGGGTGCGAGGTGAAGAACTGCCAAGGCGTGGAGGCACCGAATTCCTCTCCCATGAACAGCATGGGCGTGAACGGCGACGTCATGGTCAGGACCGCAGCGACGGCCAACTGCCCGTAGGACAGGGATTGGGAGAGCCTGTCCCCCGTGGCGCGGTTGCCGATCTGGTCGTGGTTCTGGTTGGAGACCACCAGGGCCGCAGGCTGCACGAGCGAGGCATTGATGGGCCTTCCGTGGTGCCGGCCGCGGAAGCTTGAGTAGCTGCCGTCGTGCAGGAAACCGTCCTTGAGCACCTTTGCGAGAACCGCGAGTGACTGGAAGTCCTCGTAGTAGCCGGTGGTCTCCCCGCTGACGTTGACGTGGACGGCGTGGTGGAAGTCGTCGCTCCACTGTCCGGCAAGGCCATAGCCGTTGGCGTCGCGCGGGTAGATCAGCCGCGGGTTGTTGAGGTCCGATTCGGCGATCAGGGTCTTGGGCAGGCCCGTCTCCGCCGCGACCGCATCGCCAAGCGCGCCGAGGTCTTCCAGGATGTGCACGGCACGCTCGTCGCGGAGGGCGTGAACGGCGTCGAGTCGCAGGCCGTCGACGTGGTAGTCCCTGAGCCACAGCGCGGCGTTGTCCAGGATGTACTCGCGGACCACGTCCGAGCCGTGGCCGTCCAGGTTGACTGAATCGCCCCAGGTGTTGGCGTCGCCTTGCTTCAGGTACGGCCCGAACCGCGACAGGTAGTTGCCGCTGGGTCCCAGGTGGTTGTAGACGACGTCCTGGATGACTCCGAGGCCGGCTGCATGGGCCGCGTCCACAAAGCGCTGGTAGGCCGCGGGCCCACCGTAGCCCTCGTGGACGGCGTACCACTGGACGCCGTCGTAGCCCCAGTTATGGGTCCCGTTGAAGCCGTTGACAGGCAGCAACTCCACGAAGTCGATGCCCAGGTCCGCAAGGTATCCGAGCTTTTCCGCCGCGGAATCCAGGGTCCCTTCCGGGGTGAAGGTCCCCACGTGCAGTTCGTAGATGACCGAGCCGCGGAGATCCTTGCCCTGCCAGCCGGCATCCTGCCAGTCATGGTCGCCGGGGCTGAACGTCCGGGACAGGGCGTGGACCCCGTCCGGCAGGCGTCGCGACCGGGGATCCGGCAACGGATGGGTGTCCCCGTCCAGCAGGTAGCCGTAGTCCACTTCGCCTTCCGTGGGGGCGTCCGGCGCGGACCACCAACCGTCGGCGCCGGGCGCGGTGTCCAGCTTCGCCATGGGGTAGTGCTGCCCGTTTGCCAGCAGGGTCACTGCTGAAACGTTTGGCGCCCAGACGTCAAAGCTGCCGGATCCGGTGTGGGTCAGGCTCATGAGTCGTCTCCGTCCGTAGTGACCAGCAAGGCCACCGGGTAGGTACCCAGGACGTCCGCGACTGAAACGGTGCCGGGCCCATGGCTCTTGCCGGTGAGTTCGTCCCGCATGGCGCTGGAAAGGTCGACGGCGGTGTCCCGCCATCCGCCGTCGGCTTCCAGCCCGGCGGGAAGCCGGGTGGCCAGGGTCAATGCTCCACCCCGGTCAAAGGCAAGAAGGTGGCCCGCAGCCGCCCCGGAGGCTTCGACAGGGACGTAGCTGTCGAAGAGCCCGGGGTTGTCGCGGCGCAGGCGGAGGGCACGGGAGGTGACCAGCAGTTTGCTGGCCTCTGTTCCCGCGGCGGGCAGGAGTCCGTCGTCCAGCCGGGCCAGTTCCTCTTCCCGTTGAGCGAAATCCACCGGGCGGCGGTTGTCGGGGTCGGTCAGTGACCGCTCCCAGAACTCGCTGCCCTGGTACACATCCGGAACTCCGGGCATTGTCAGCTGGATCAGCTTGGCCGCCAACGAGTTGGAAGCAGCGAATGCATCGGTCCTAGCTACGAAGTCCTCGATCACCGCAGTGACACGGGCGTCGTCGAAGGCTGCGTCCACGGCGGCCTTGACTGTCGCTTCGAATTCCTCATTGGGCTCGGTCCACGTGGTGGAGTTTCCTGCCTCCCTGGCGGCCTTTTGCGCATAGCCCTGCAGCCGTTCGCGGGAGGCCGGCCACGCGCCGACGACAGCCTGCCACAACAGGTTGGCGAAGGGGCCGTCGGGCACCGGCGCCAACTCCTGGAGCGTGGTGAGCGTGGCCGTCCAGTCGCCGGGAACCTCAGCGATGACCGAAATCCTTGCGCGGGCATCCTCGCTGCGTTTGGTGTCGTGCGTCGATAGCGTGGTCATGGACTCCGGGAGTTCCTCGTGCCTCCGCCGCATCCGGTGGTGGAACTCCTCGGTGGTCAGCGAAAATTCGGTGGGTTCAGCCCCCACTTCGGTGAGCGTGCCCAGCCGGGTGTAGCGGTAGAACGCAGTGTCCTCCACACCCTTGGCCATCACCATGCCCGAAGTCTGTTGGAAGCGGACCGCGATTGCGGTGGTGGGATCCAGAAGGAGCGGCAGGAGCGTCCCGATGGCCACTTCGAGGTCCGGCCGGTGCGCTGCTGCCTGCTCGCAGGCCTCCTTGAGCACTTCCGCCCCCACCGGCAGGTAGGACCGGTAGACCGGGAAGGAGGCGATGATTTCGGCGATGGCATCCGCTGCCTGGTCCTCCGCCAGCCCGTGGGAGTCTGGAACGAGCCGGGCAAGCCGCAGGACTTCGGACCGCAGGATGCCGTCAGCAATCATCCGCTTCGTGCCGCGGATCATGGCGGCATAATCCGCCGGTTCACCGGTCCCACGCAGCTGCGCATCCAACGCATCCAGGGCAGCCTCGCCGGCCGGGTCCACCAGGATCCGGTCAACCTCAGCCAGGGCGTCGTAACCGGTGGTCCCTTCGCAGGCGAACTCCCCCGGGAGGACCTCGCCGGGTTCCAGGATCTTTTCCACCAGCACGTACGCCCCACCAGTGAGGTCCTTGAGCCAGCGCAGGTAGCCGGCTGGATCTGCCAGTCCGTCCGGGTGATCCACGCGCAGGCCGTCCACCAGGCCCTCCCGGAACCAGCGGGCCACTTCGGCGTGGGCTTCCTCGAAAACCTTGGGGTCTTCGACGCGGATGCCGGCCAGGGTGCTGACCGCGAAGAACCTGCGATAGTTCAGTTCGCTGTCCGCCCGCCGCCAGGAGACCAGCTCATAGTGCTGGCGGTCGTGGACAGCCCTCGGCGAATCACCCTCGGTATAGGAGCCCGCCGCCAAGGGGAAACGGTGGTCATAGTAGCGGAGTTCGCCATCCGTGACCTTGAGCTGGTCCACATCGTCATCGGAGCCCAGCACGGGTATCCGGATCCGGCCGCGGCCAAAGTCCCAGTCGACGTCGAACGCGTCCGCGTAACGCGAGTCCCGCCCCTCTGCCAGCAGCGACCACCACCAGGGGTTCTGCGGTGGTGACGCCACGCCCACGTGGTTGGGGACGATGTCCACCAGGACGCCCATGCCGTGTTCGCGGGCAGCCCTGGACAGGGCAAGCAGCCCGTCCGGACCGCCGCGCTCAGGGTCAACCGCGGAGGGGTCGGTGACGTCATAGCCGTGGTCCGACCCCTGCTCAGCCGTCAGGATGGGTGAGAGGTAGACCCAGTCAACACCGAGGGACTTCAGGTATGGAACCTTGGCCGCTGCGTCAAAGAGGGTGAAGCTGCGGCGGATCTGCAGCCGGTATGTCGACGCCGGAATCCTCATTTTGCAGGGCCTTTCGGCTTGCTGACCTTCTTCGTTTTCTTTGGCTCCGGTACGGTCGGCGTGCTCAGCGCTTCGGTCTCGCTGGTGCTTGTCTGGGTCAGCGCAGCCAGGGACGCAGCCACGGAGTGGTCCGGTTCCGCCTCCTCCACCATGTGGGCCCTCAGGACTACCAAGGACTTGGCGTCAACAGGAATGGACTGGCCGGCCTTCACAGGTGCCGTGTCCGCGTTGTGGCCGGCGGTGTCGATGATGATGTCCCATGCAGGTGCGTATTCGTCATTGGGAAGAACGAACTTCACCATGTCGTCATGTGCGTTGAAGTACAGCAGGAAGTTCACATCGGTAATCCGGCGTCCTCGGACGTCCTTGCCCTGGATCCCGTCACCGTTGAGGAACATGCCTACTGAACGGCCGAAACCGCTGTCCCAGTCCTCAGGTTTCATGGTGTCGCCGTCGACGTCCAGCCATACGATGTCAGGCAGCCGTTCGCCCTCCCCCCTCAGAACGGGGCGTCCATCGAAGAACCGGCTCCGACGGAACGTGGGGTGCTTGGCGCGCAATGCGTTAACGGCGGAGGTGAACTCCACGAGGGGCTGGTCGATGTTCTCCCAGTTGATCCACGTCAGTTCGGAGTCCTGGCAATACCCGTTGTTGTTGCCCTGCTGGGTGCGTCCAAGCTCGTCGCCGTGCAACAGCATGGGGACACCCTGGGACAGCAACAGGGATGCTATGAAGTTCCGCTGCTGGCGGGCGCGCAAGCCCAGGACAGCCGGATCGTCGGTGGGACCCTCGGCCCCGCAGTTCCAGGAACGGTTGTGGGATTCGCCGTCGTTATTGCCTTCGCCGTTCGCCTCGTTGTGCTTCTCGTTGTAAGACACCAGATCGGAGAGGGTAAAGCCATCGTGGGCCGTCACAAAGTTGATCGAAGCCACGGGGCGGCGGCCCGAGTGCTCGTAGAGGTCTGCGGAGCCGGTGATGCGGGAGGCGAATTCGCCCAGGGTGGCCGGCTCGCCGCGCCAGAAATCGCGGACGGTGTCGCGGTATTTTCCGTTCCATTCCGTCCACTGTGGCGGGAAGTTGCCCACCTGGTAACCGCCGGGCCCAACATCCCATGGCTCAGCGATGAGCTTGACCTGGGACACTACCGGGTCCTGCTGGATGAGTTCGAAGAAGGTGGAGAGTTTGTCGACGTCGTAGAACTCCCGGGCAAGGGTGGAGGCGAGGTCGAAGCGGAAGCCATCCACGTGCATTTCCGTGACCCAGTACCGCAGGGAGTCCATCAGCAGTTGCAGGGAGTGCGGCTGGCGGACGTTCAGCGAGTTGCCGGTACCGGTGTAGTCCATGTAGTGCTTTTCGTCGCCCTCCATCAGCCGGTAGTAGGAGGCGTTGTCGATGCCCTTGAAGGACAGCGTGGGGCCAAGGTGGTTGCCTTCGGCGGTGTGGTTGTAAACCACGTCCAGGATCACTTCGATGCCGGCCCGGTGCAGGGAGCGCACCATTGCCTTGAAGTCCTGGACCTGCTGGCCGGTGTCGCCGGTGGAACTGTAGGTGTTCTGCGGGGCGAAGAAGCCGATGGTGTTGTAGCCCCAGTAGTTGTTCAGGCCCTGGTCCTGGAGTGTGCCGTCATTGACGAACTGGTGCACCGGCATCAGTTCGATGGCGGTGACGCCGAGCTTCTGCAGGTGCGAGATGACGGAAGGGTGCGCCACCCCGGCGTAGGTGCCGCGCTGCTCCTCGGGGATCTCGGGGTGCAGCTGGGTCAGGCCCTTGACGTGGGCCTCGTAGATCACCGATTTGTGGTACGGAACCCGGAGGTTGTGGTCGCCGTCCCAGTCGAAGAACGGGTTGATGACCACGCCCATCATCATGTGCGGCGCGGAGTCCTCGTTGTTGATGGAATCCGGCTCGCCGAGGTTGTAGGAGAAGAGCGACGGGTCCCAGTCCACCTGCCCGTGCACTGCCTTGGCGTACGGGTCCAGGAGGAGCTTGTTGGGGTTGAACCGGTTTCCGGAAGCGGGGTCGTACGGACCGTAAACGCGGTAGCCGTACTTCTGACCTGGCTGCACCTGGGGGATGTAGCCGTGCCACACGTAGCCGTCCACTTCGTCCAGACCGAAGCGTGTCTCCACGCCGTCGTCGTCGAAGAGGCACAGCTCCACCTTTTCAGCACGTTCGCTGAACAGCGCGAAGTTCGTGCCGGTTCCATCAAAAGTGGCTCCCAGCGGATAAGCCGATCCGGGCCAGATTTCCATGCATGCTCCTCATCGTTGTTCGACCGCGCAGTCCGGACTTCCCGGTCCACGCCGCCGTGCAAAACCTATGCCTACCGTAACGGGTGGCTGTGACTGTTACGTTTCCGGCCACCTATTAACTAAGCATGCTGACTTTACCCCAAGCTGCAGGTAAGGCATCCGCGATCCGGCCGGCGGTCAGTGGCCCGCCCCCGGACGCAGCGGCTCCGGCGCGGCCGTGCAGGCTCGCAGCCAGGGCGGCAATGGCAGCCCAGCGTTCGTCCGGATCGATGCCCGCATCACGGAAATGGCCGACGTCGGGCCCCAACTGTGCGAGCAGCGCACCAATGATTCCGGCCAGGACATCGCCGCTGCCGGCCGAGGCAAGCCAGGGCGTGCCGTCCGCCTGGCTGTAGAAGTCCTGGAAGGGGGACGCCACCAGGGTGGTGGCGCCTTTGAGGAGGACGGTGGCCTCGGTAAGCCCCGCGGCATGCCGGACGGCCCCAAGAGTGTTCGCCTCCACCGCGGCGCGCCTCGAGTATGGATGGTCAGCATCCAGCCGCTGCAGCAGGGAGGCCAGTTCGCCGGCATGGGGCGTGAGGACCACCTGAGGGGCAAGGATCAGCGGCAGGCCGGGGAGGGCACCGGCATCGGCGATAGTGGGCAGCCCCGAGTCCACGGCGTCACGCGCGCGCTGGAGCTGTTCGTGGTCATCCGGGCCCATACCGGAGCCCACCAGCCAGGCCTGGACATGGGTGCTGGCCACCGATCCGGTGCCGCACACCACCTCGGGACAGGACTGCCGGACCAGGTGGGCCACCTCGGGCGGGCCGAGGTACCGCACCATGCCCACGCCCGCGGCCAGGGCACCCCGGCAGGCCAGTACGGCCGCTCCGGGATAGGTGGCGGATCCGGCCACCACGCCCAGGACGCCGCGCGAATATTTGTGGGATCGCCGGGCGGGCTGCGGGAGGAGCCGCGCCAGGTCGGCGGTTTCGAGCCGATGCAGGGCCGGCCATGGGAGATGCTCTTCGATTCCGATCGGGATCACCTCAAGGCGGCCGGCGTGGTCCGCCCCGGGATCGGCCAGCAGCCCGGCTTTCGCGGCCCCGAAGGTGACGGTCAGGCCGGCGGACAGCACCGGGCCGTGGACCTCGCCGGTGTCGGCGTCAACCCCACTGGGCACGTCGCAGGCCACCACAAGGGGGGCGTGTTGGCCGGACAGCGCGGCCACCAGTGCCGCCGGCGTTCCGCGAAGCCCTCCTTGGGCGCCCGTCCCCAGGACAGCATCGATCACGACGTCGGCGCGCCCCGTTTCGGCGGTCAGCCGGCTAAGCGTCGCGTCGGTGAGCCAGTGGACGCGGCCACCGGCACGCTCAAAAGCAGCCAGCGCCTCCGGGTGCGCCGAATCAGCGGTGAGTACCGCCGTCGTGCGCATTCCCCGGGCGGCGAGGAAAGAAGCGGCGAAGAGACCGTCGCCGCCATTATTTCCCTTGCCCGCCAGGACGGCCACACTGGCACCGTAGAGCCGCTGGCCCCGGGCCTGCAGCTCGCGGACCACCGCGTTGGCGAGGCCGTGCGAGGCGCGCTGCATGAGGGCAGCCCCCAGGCCTGAGGCCAGCAGTGGCTGTTCGGCTTCCCTGATCTGGGTTCCGGTGTAGGCGCTGATCATGGCGTCAGGTCCGCAGGCCGGTTGAGCCTTGAGGCTCTCAGCCTTCGGCCAGGACAGTGGCCGTGGCGATCCCGCCGTCGTGGCTCATCGAGAGGTGCCAGCGCTTGACACCCTTGGACTCAGCCACCGCAAGCACAGTGCCCTTGACCTGGATGGTGGGCCCGTTCTGGTCCAGGCCGATCCAGCAGTCCTGCCAGTTCATGCCGGCCGGGGCGCCGAGGACCTTGGCCACCGCCTCCTTGGCTGCGAACCTCGCTGCCAGGGACCGGGTGTTCAGCTCCCGCTCCGCGGGGACAAACAATCGGTCCCGCAGCCCGGGGGTGCGTTCAAGCTGACGGCCGAACCGCTCGATGTCTACAACGTCTACGCCTATGCCAACAATCATGCGGCTTATTCTACGGTGACGCTCTTGGCCTCCCGGTGCGCCGTGCCCGGCATGCCGGGTCCCGTGCGGCATCGGGACCGGCGCAAATGCGTCACTTTTGGACCTCCGGCGCAGAGGGTACCCCGTGATTCCGGGCGACCACTGTTTGAGTACCGGTAATAGTTACGCAAACCCGTTAGGAACAGGCACGAACGCAGAACGCCCCGGGCAACTGGCCCGGGGCGTTCTGTGGGAATCAACCGACTTGCTGACGTTCAGCCTGCGGTTACTCTACGGTGACGCTCTTGGCCAGGTTGCGTGGCTGGTCCACGTCGTACCCCTTGGCCGAGGCGAGTTCCAGGGCGAAGATCTGCAGCGGAACCGTGGTGAGCAGGGGCATCAACAGGGTGGGCGTCTCCGGAACGTAGAAGACGTGCTCGGCGTAAGCCTTCACGGCCTCGTCGCCTTCTTCAGCCACAACCAGGGTGCGGGCGCCCCGGGCGCGGACTTCCTGGATGTTGCTGACAACCTTGGCGTGCAGGGAGTCACGGCCCCGCGGCGAGGGGACCACCACGAAGACCGGCTGGCCTTCGTCGATGAGGGCGATGGGGCCGTGCTTCAGCTCGCCGGCGGCAAAGCCCTCGGCGTGGATGTACGCGATTTCCTTGAGCTTGAGCGCGCCTTCCAGGGCAACCGGGTAACCCACGTGGCGTCCCAGGAACAGGACGGATTTCTCGTCCTTCATGCTGCGGGCCAGTTCGCGGAGCGGTCCTGAGTTGTCCAGGATGGTCTGGATCTTCGCGGGGATCTTGGACAGGTCTGCCAGGACGTCCTTGATCTGCCCGGAGAAGATGTTGCCACGCAGCTGCGCGAGGTACAGGCCGAGAAGGTAAGCGGCGGTGATCTGGGCCAGGAAAGCCTTCGTGGAGGCCACTGCAATTTCCGGACCCGCGTGGGTGTACAGCACAGCATCTGATTCGCGCGGGATAGTGGACCCGTTGGTGTTGCAGATGGAGATGGTCTTGGCGCCCTGCTCCCGGGCGTAGCGGACGGCCATCAGGGTGTCCATGGTTTCCCCGGACTGGCTGATCGAAACCACCAGGGTGTTGGCGTCCAGGATCGGATCGCGGTAGCGGAACTCGTGGGCAAGCTCCACTTCCGTGGGGATCCGGCACCAGTTCTCGATGGCGTACTTGGCCACCGTGCCGGCGTAGGCAGCGGTGCCGCAGGCCAGGACGATGATCTTGTTGACCTGTTTCAGCAGCTCGACGTCGATGCGAATTTCGTCGAGGGTCAACTTGCCGTTGATGTCCGAGCGGCCCAGCAGGGTCTGCGCCACGGCGTCGGGCTGGTCGTTGATCTCCTTCTCCATGAAGGAGCTGTAACCGCCCTTTTCAGCCGAGGCGGGATCCCAGTCAACGTGGTATTCCTTGCCGGCGGCGAAGTTGCCGAAGAAATCGGTGATCTCCACGGTATCGGCGGTGATGGTGACGATCTGGTCCTGGCCCAGCTCCACCGCGCGGCGGGTGTAATCGATGAAGCCGGAGACGTCGGAACCAAGGAAATTCTCGCCGTCGCCCAGGCCAACCACCAGCGGCGAGTTGCGGCGGGCGGCAACCACAACGTCCGGCTGGTCGGCGTGGACGGCAAGGAGCGTGAAGGCACCTTCGAGGCGCTGGCAGGCGAGCTGCATGGCCTTGGTCAGGCCGCCGTTGCTGGTATCGCCGTGAAGTTTGGTGCGGAAGATGTCACCAAGGAGTGCGGCGGCCACTTCGGTGTCCGTCTCGGAAGCGAAGGTGACGCCCTTAGCCAGCAGCTCCAGCTTGAGCTCGGCGAAGTTTTCGATGATGCCGTTGTGGATCAGGGCCAGCTTGCCGCCGTCCGACAGGTGCGGGTGGGCATTCTGGTCCGTCGGGCCGCCGTGAGTGGCCCAGCGCGTGTGGCCGATGCCGGTCAGCGTTTCCGGCAGCGGATGGGCCTGAAGCTCATCAAGGAGGTTGCTCAGCTTTCCGGACTTCTTGCGGGAGGAGATGACGCCGTCTGCTACAACAGCCACTCCCGCGGAGTCGTAACCCCGGTACTCAAGGCGGCGCAATCCTTCGAGGACTACATCCAGCGCACTGTGACCGGCAATTCCCTGGCCAGTCGAACGGCCTACATATCCTACGATTCCACACATAAGCTCCAGCTTATCGGCAGCCGCAAGGAGATCCGTAACTGATAGGGCCCGGCAAGCCAGCGACGGGCGCCGACTGCATGGCCGTGGAAGCGGACGGCCGTGTCTTGCATTTCGCTCTCAGCCGTGTGAAGGGCAGAATCTCTAAAGTGACAGTGCAACGCAATGAAGCGAACGGCGAAGGCGTCTCCCCGTTCGTTGAGCTGGACCGGCAAACCTGGTCCCGGCTCGCAGCCCAGATGGAACAGCCTCTGAATGAGGAGGATATTGTCCGTCTGCGTGGCCTCGGCGATCCCCTGGATATGAAGGAGGTCCGCGAGGTCTATCTGCCGTTGTCCCGCCTCCTCCACCTGTATGTCGAAGCGGCCGGCCAGCTGCACGCCGCCACCACCACTTTCCTGGGCGAACAGACCCAGCGCACTCCCTTTGTCATCGGCGTCGCCGGCTCAGTCGCGGTAGGCAAGTCGACCATCGCCCGTGTACTCCGCGAGATGCTCCGGCGCTGGCCGGGGACGCCCAATGTGGAACTGATTACCACTGACGGGTTCCTCTACCCCCTGGCCGAGCTCAAGCGCCGCCAGCTGCTGGAGCGTAAAGGTTTCCCGGAGTCGTATGACCGGCGGGCGCTGTTGCGGTTCGTCAGCGAGATCAAGGGCGGCGCGGAGGAAGTCCGGGCTCCCTGGTATTCCCACGTCACGTACGACATCGTTCCGGACAAGGAAGTGGTGGTCCGCCGCCCGGACGTGCTCATCGTGGAGGGCCTGAACGTCCTCGCCCCGGCCCGCCCGCGCCACGACGGCCGCCAAGGGCTTGCCTTGAGCGACTTCTTCGACTTTTCGATCTATGTGGACGCCCCGACGTCCTACATCGAGGAGTGGTATGTGGAGCGGTTCCGGAAGCTCCAGAGCACGGCGTTCGCGCAGCCGGAATCCTACTTCCACCGGTATGCGACGCTCTCCGAAGCCGAGGCCGAGCGTACAGCCCGGGATATCTGGAAGCGCATCAACGAGCCCAACCTGGAGGAAAATGTCCTCCCCACGCGCGGCCGCGCGCAGCTGGTGCTGTCCAAGGACGCTGACCATTCCATCCGCCGTATGCTCCTGCGCAAGGTCTAGCACGCATGTGCCACGACTGTTCGGCTCTCGACGGCACGCCTGCGGCTGGCACGAGCCGGCGCAGCTTTGCCCGCTTCCTCGCAGCTGGTGCAGGGCTGACCGTACTGGCAGCCTGCACACCCGACGCACCCGCCCAGGTGCCGCCGTCGTCGGCCACCACCCTCCCTCCTGCAGCTTCCCCTTCGCCCGTCGCGGTTGCCACTTCTGAAAGTCCGACGGCGGCAGTTGAGCCAGTGCCGGAGGCGCCGGTTGCGCCCTCTCCGGCTGCCACGCTCCCGCGGCAGTTCTCGCTGACCGATCCCGCCAGTCCCTGGCTGGTGGTCAACAAACACCGGCCTTTGGTTCCGGCCGAGTACATTCCCGCGGACCTGGTGCAGCCCAACGTCCGGGTCATTGTGTCCGGGGAAGCCGCACTCCTGAACAGCACGACGGCGGCAGCCGCGGAAGCAATGTTCGCTGCGGCTGCGCAGGACGGGGTCAGCATCACCCTGGCGAGCGGCTACCGTTCCTACAGCACGCAGGTGGCCACGTACAACGGGTACGTGGCGGCACGCGGGCAGGCCGACGCGGACACCGCCAGCGCGAGGCCTGGCTATTCAGAGCACCAAACGGGCTGGTCCTTCGACATCGGCGACGGCGGCGGGGCGTGCGGATTCCAGCCCTGCTTCGCGGACCAGCCGGCCGCGGTCTGGGTCAAGGCCAACGGCCACAGGTTTGGCTTCATCGTCAGATATCCGTGGATGTTCCACCCGATCACCGGGTACTACTACGAGCCGTGGCACCTGCGGTACATCGGCGTCGAGGCCGCCACGGACATGGCCAACCGTGGCATCAGCACACTGGAGGAGTACTTCGGTGTGGAGGCTGCGCCGGGGTATCCCTGAACCAGGTCGTTTGGTTCCCGACACGCAGGCACAAATTAACACTCCTGTCACCGGGGGCTAACCCACCTGCGCTAGCTTGGATCCTATGCTCAACGGATTCAAGAATTTCATTATGAAGGGCAATGTCGTTGACCTTGCCGTCGCAGTAGTGATGGGCGCCGCCTTCGGCGCCGTCGTCACCTCGATTGTCGAAGGCCTGCTCACGCCACTGATCGGACGTCTGTTCAGTGCCAAGGGCATTGAGGAAATGCAGTGGGAGGGATTCATGTATGGATCCGTCATCTCCTCCATCATTTCCTTCCTCCTGATCGCCTCCGCCATCTACTTTGTGGTGGTCCTTCCGATGAACCACATGATTGAACGCCGCAACCGCCGGCTGGGAATCGATAAGGACGTTAAGGAAGAAGCGGCCGAAGACCCGCAGATCGCCCTGTTGACAGAGATCCGGGATTCGCTGCAGAGCCGGTCCAACTAGGTTTCTCCTACAACAAAGCGGCCCATTCCGGACGGAAGGGCCGCTTTGTTGTCTCTGGGATCAGTCTGTGACGAGTTCCAGTGCGAGCTCCGTGCGGACCACCTGGGCTAGGCGCTCGGCGATGGACTGTGCCGTCGCCTCGTCACCTGCCTCCACCATGACCCGGACCACGGGCTCAGTGCCTGAGGGGCGCAGCAGGACGCGTCCGGTATCGCCGAGTTCAGCCTCTGCGACGGCCACTGACGCCGCAAGGGTTTCAGAGCTGTGGACACGGGTCCGGTCCACGCCGCGGACGTTGATAAGGACCTGCGGGAGTTTGGTCATGACCGTGGCAAGCTGCTTGAGTGGACGGCCGGTCATGGCGATCTGGGCGGCTAGCTGCAAACCGGTAAGCACGCCGTCACCGGTGGTGGCGTGGTCGGCGAAGATCACGTGCCCGGACTGTTCGCCACCGAGGTTGTAACCGCCTTCGCGCATGCTTTCGAGGACGTACCGGTCCCCCACTGCTGTCTCGCGGATACTGATGCCTGCTTCGCGGAGGGCAATCTTCAGGCCGAGGTTGCTCATGACCGTGGCCACCAAGACATCGTCCTTGAGCTTCCCAGCCGCCTTCAGTGCCACGGCGAGGATGGCCATGATCTGGTCGCCGTCTACTTCGTTGCCTTCATGGTCCACGGCAAGGCAGCGGTCGGCGTCGCCGTCGTGCGCGATACCCAGGTGCGCACCATGCTTCACCACGGCTTCCTTGAGCGGGCCCAGGTGCGTGGAGCCGACGCCGTCGTTGATGTTGTGGCCGTCGGGATCCGCGCCGATGACCACAACGTCCGCGCCGGCGTCCTTAAAAACCTGGGGCGAGCAGCCGCTGGCGGCGCCGTGCGCGCAGTCCAAGACCACCTTGATACCGTCCAAGCGGTGCGGCAGCGTGCGCAGCAGGTGCACGATGTAACGGTCCTCCGCATCGGAGAACCGCTGAATCCGGCCCACCTCGGCGCCTACGGGGCGAACCGGCTCGCTGTTCATCTGCGCCTCGATGGCATCCTCGACGTCGTCCGGGAGCTTCTGGCCGCCTCGGGCAAAGAACTTGATGCCATTGTCGGGCGCCGGGTTATGGGACGCGGAAATCATCACGCCGAAGTCGGCGTCCAGGTCAGCCACAAGGTAGGCCGCAGCAGGCGTCGGGAGCACGCCGGCATCGTAGACATCGATGCCGGAGCTGGAGAGCCCTGCCTCGACGGCTGCGGCGATGAACTCGCCGCTCGCACGCGGGTCCCTGGCTACGACGGCACGGGGCCGGCTGCCGTTTGTATTGCGGTCATGGCCCAGTACGACGGCGGCCGCCTGGGCCAGCTGCATCGCCAGCTCCGCAGTGAGCAGACCGTTAGCCAGGCCCCGGACACCATCTGTTCCAAATAATCTAGACACCGGTCAAGTCTAGAGGATGGGGGCTCCGGGCCTGCCTACCTGCTGTCCAGCCCCCACTACCTGTCCGCCGGCCGGGCACGCCACGAGGACTACTTGGTTCTTCTGGGCTGTACCTGTCTTTGCCAAAAAGCCTCGCCCAGGGCCTTTCCGGCACCCTACGATTCCTTGCATGACACCTAGCTATGGGGGCTTGGCGCTCGAAATTGTAGTACCGGTTTTCAACGAAGAAGCCGTACTCGAAAACAGCATCTCAAGGCTCGCCGAATATCTGACGCTTGAAATGCCTTCGACATGGAAAATTACCATTGCCGACAATGCCAGCACGGATCGGACTCCGGCGGTTGCAGCCCGACTCAGCGACAAATTCCCGAATGTGGGATACCGACGTCTTGAGGCTAAGGGGCGGGGGTTCGCCTTACGGGATGCTTGGAGCGCCTCGGAAGCGAAAGTCCTCGCCTACATGGACGTGGACCTTTCGACAGACCTCGCAGCGCTGCCTCCTCTGGTGGCTCCCCTGCTGTCGGGGCATTCCGATATTTCAATCGGAACGCGTCTCGGCCAAAGCTCGCGGGTAAGCCGCGGGCCGAAACGGGAATTCATTTCGCGGTCTTACAATCTTCTGCTTAGGCGCACAATGCAGGTACGGTTTTCCGATGCCCAGTGCGGATTCAAGGCGATTCGCGCCGATGTCGCCCATCGCTTGCTCCCGCACGTGGAAGACAACGGCTGGTTCTTTGACACGGAATTGTTGATCATCGCCGAACGCTCAGGACTTCGCATTCACGAAATCCCCGTGGACTGGGTTGATGACCCGGACAGCCGCGTGGATGTTAAACAGACAGCCATGGACGACATCCGCGGGCTGGTCCGTGTCGCAGGGTCATTGGTGAAAGGATCTATACCTGTTCAAGCAATCTACGCGGAACTTGGGCGGCGACCGCTCGTGCCTCCTGTCAGGCCAAGCTATTTCGGCCAAGTGATCCGATTTGGCCTTGTTGGAGTGGTTTCGACTCTGGCCTTCGCGTTCCTCTTTTTGATTCTTCAGGGCCCTTTCGGTGCCCAAGAGGCCAACTTCCTGGCCCTGCTCCTGACAGCGGTGGGAAACACTTCGGCCAACCGGAAATTTACTTTCGGAATCAGCGGACCGGTGAAACTGTTTACCCAGCAATTCCAAGGGCTCGTTGTGTTCCTTCTGGCGTGGAGCATTACATCTTCGTCGCTACTCCTGCTTCATTCGGTAAGCGCCCACACCGACGCGAGCACTGAACTCCTGACGCTTACGGCGGCCAATGTCTTCGCAACTCTGATTCGATTTGCACTTCTCCGAGTCTGGGTGTTCCGCGTTCGCCGCCAGCACGGGCATGGCACCATTTTGTCGGCACAGGTATCCATTTGAGTGCCGAATCCATAGTGGTCGGCTCAATCCAAAGGAACATTGCGGCCAGACTGAAGCAGCAACGCCTTGGCTCATTCGCTGCGGTCCTGAGGGATCCCCGGAATGCCCCAAGGATCGAACGAACTTTCCTGTTTGCCATCCTGGGGATCACGGCCATTCTCTATGCCTGGAATTTGGATAAGAATGGCTGGGCTAATCCTTACTATTCTGCTGCGGCGCAGGCCGGAGCCGCCGACTGGAAGGCTTGGTTCTTCGGTTCAGCAGATGCCGGAAACCTCGTCACTATCGACAAAACGCCCCTGAGCGTTTGGGTGATGGGTCTGTCTGTCAGAATCTTCGGACTTAGTTCATGGAGTATCCTGCTGCCGCAGGTGTGTATGGGCATCGCTACTACGTGGCTCATCTACAAGATCATCCGCACGAATCATAGCGCTGCTCCAGCGCTCTTCGGGGCAGCTGTTTATGCGTCTACTCCCGTAGTTGTGCTTATGTCCCGGTTCAACAACCCAGAGCCGCTCATGGGGCTGCTGGTGGTTGCCAGCGTCTATTGCACGGTCAAGGCCATAGGAAATGGCCGTTGGCGATGGTTCTTATTTGCCGGAGCGCTGTTGGGGTTCGCCGTTATGGCCAAGCAGGTTCAAGCCCTATTTGTCGTTCCGAGCTTGATCATAGGTGTTGTTGCCGTCACAGGTTCAGGCTCGCTGAAGCGACGGGCGGCCCGCCTCGCCGGAGCGCTGGGGATGCTCCTGGTCACCGGCGGCTGGTGGATGGTTGCGGTCGAACTGACGCCCGCATCGCAACGTCCGTACGTTGGCGGATCAGCAGGGAACAGCGCCCTGCAACTTACTACGGGCTATAACGGACTCGCGCGGTTCGCGCAGTTTACGAACCAGGACGGAGTGGCCGTGCCCTCCGAATCCGCGTCTCTTTTCGGCACCTTCAAGGCCGGTCTCGCACGACTATTCAGTGCGGATTTCGCGCCAGAGGCCGCGTGGCTGCTATTTCCTTCTCTCGCGTGTGCCGTGGTCATACTGGTTCTGAAAGGCGCATCTGGGCCGCAGAGATACTCACCAACAGCCCTCATTGCTTCGACCTGGCTCCTGACAGTAGTCGCAGTCTTGACTATGGCCGGAACGATGGTTCATTCCTACTACACGTTCTCATTTGCAGCCCCAATGGCGGTGGTGCTTCCGCTCGGGCTTCTGCAGCTGTGGAACGCACGCGGCCGACCCGTTTCCCGGCTCTTGGGATCAGTTGTCATAGGGGCAACCGGCTATCTGGCAAGTCGGATCCTGGAGTACAGTCACAGCTGGCCCCCTGGATGGCAGCTGGCGGTACCCGCTACTGCTGTAGTCGCCGGCGTGCTGTGGTGGCTGCCAATAAACCGCAAGATCGCAATTCTTCTGCCCGTTGCAGCCTCGCTGCTCATTGGCCCAGCCATGACCAACCTGTACACGATCAACACACCGCAGGGCGGGACCAACCCGCTATCAGGGCCGTCCTCGGCGGTTGAGGGATCCTTGTCAAAACGCTTCGAAGCTGCACTGCGCGGCGAGGACCTTCGGAGTCTGCACTTGGCCTTCGGTGCCCCACCAAGTCCCGAGCTCGTACAACGACTGGGCGGCATCGACGGCCCTACAGTGACCTGGGCCGCTATGACCGTGACCGCGCAAAACGCGGCGCTATACCAGCTTGAATCCCGAAGACCGGTCGCGGCCCTGGGAGGATGGCTTGGGCTCGACCCCGCACCGACCTTGGACCAGTTCAAGAAACTTGCCGCCGAAGGCCGCATTGGGCTCTTCATCGACCAACCTGAGCTTCTACGAGAGCAGGCTATGGGAAGCGAGACCGAAAAGATCGTGGAGTGGATTCGCGCCCACTTCGTTGCCGTCGAAGTCGGAGAGCAAGTCGTTTATGACATGCGGTCCATCCCTTTGCCTTGACGATCCACTCGCTTTAAAAAGAGGAAGCCCGCCCCGCCGATGGCGGGACGGGCTTCCAAAAGCGGATTTAGCGCTTGGAGTACTGCTGAGCCTTACGGGCCTTCTTGAGACCGGCCTTCTTACGCTCGATGACGCGGGCGTCACGTGAGAGGTAACCGGCCTTCTTCAGCGTGGCGCGGTTGTTCTCGACGTCGATCTCGTTCAGTGAACGGGCGATGCCGAGACGCAGTGCGCCGGCCTGGCCGGAAATGCCACCGCCGTGGATGCGTGCAATGACGTCGTAGGCGCCTTCGAGATCCAGGATCTTGAAGGGCTCGTTGACGTCCTGCTGGTGCAGCTTGTTCGGGAAGTAGTTGTCCAGCGCGCGGCCATTGATGGTCCACTTGCCGGAACCCGGTACAACGCGGACACGGGCAACGGCTTCCTTGCGGCGGCCAACAGCTGCGCCGGCGACGGTCAGGGCCGGACGTTCCTTCTTCGGCGCAGCGGCGTCTGCAGCTGAGCTTTCAGAGGTGTAGCTGGTCAGGGTTTCCTCAGCCTCAACGGCTTCGGTGGTCTCTTCGTTCTGAGCCACGGTTCTCCTTGTATAGATAAGTTGTTTGGTGGCCAGGACTACTGGGCGACCTGGGTGATTTCGAAAGTCTTGGGCTGCTGGGCGGCGTGCGGGTGCTCTGCACCGCGGTAAACCTTCAGCTTGCCCAGCTGCTGGGCAGCGAGGGAGTTCTTGGGGAGCATGCCCTTGATGGCCTTCTCAACGGCGCGGACCGGGTTTGATTCCAGGAGTTCCGCGTAGTTGACGGAGGTCAGGCCGCCCGGGTAGCCGGAGTGGCGGTATGCGCGCTTCTGCTCCAGCTTGGCGCCGGTCAGGGCTACCTTCTCAGCGTTGATGATGATGACGAAGTCGCCCATGTCCATGTGGGATGCAAAGGTGGCCTTGTGCTTGCCGCGCAGCAGGATTGCGGTCTGGCTGGCAAGACGACCAAGGACAACGTCTGTGGCGTCAATGACGTGCCACTGGCGGTTGATATCGCCGGGCTTCGGGGTGTACGTACGCACGGTTTTTGCCTCGTTCTTGTTCTGGCGTTCTTGTTTAGGTGTCACTCAAGCGTGTGCACCTACTATCTATGCGCTACCGGAACAGAGGTGAGGGCTCCATGTAACCAGTCATCCTGAAGTCCCGAATGTGCTCGTTGAGTAGTTATCCTGCAACCGGATTCTCAAGCGGGCACGCATCATCGAGATAGGACACGCACAACGACTACCAATATTAGCTTGAAGCATGCTCCAGGGTCAAAATGGGATAGCCGGACGCTCATTCGCAGCCAGCCGGCCTGACACATGCAGGGGGACACTGTGATTTCTTTGGGCGAAACCGGTTCGACAGGTCCGCTGTTGGTGGCCGGCGCTGGGCTCCTGGGACTCATTCTCTCCCCCGTGGCGGACCGGCTCATTTTCCAGCTTCTTCCCCGACTCGGATCTCTTCCAGCCATCCGCACCAGGATCACAACGGCGATTGTCACGGGCCTCCTCTGCGCGGCCTTCGCTTTCCGGTTCGGGCTCGAACCCGGACTACCGGCTTTCATATTGCTAGCGGTTCTGGGTGCGCAGCTGGCCAGAATTGATATTTCGCTGCATTTGCTTCCGAACCCCTTGGTTTTAGCACTCTTATTAGGCGGGTTCCTTGGCCTTATTGCGGCCGCAGTGGGCAGAGAAGAGTGGAGTGACTTGGTTCGCGCTGCGGCCGGCGCGGCAGTCCTGTTCGTCACCTACATGTTTTTGGCCCTAATTTCGCCAAACGGCATGGGAATGGGCGACGTCAAGTTCGCAGCGCCGGTGGGCCTCTACTTGGGATACCTAGGCTGGGGTCAACTGCTGTACGGCGGCCTAGCCGGCTTCATCCTGAACGGGATGGTCACATTTCTGCTGGTACACAGGAACCGCTCGAAACGTCCGTCTGAAGTGCCACACGGCCCTTCGATGCTTGCCGCCACGGCAGGCGTAGCGCTGTTCATGTTCTAGTTGCGAATCCTGGACACCCTACGCCGTAGTGGCAGCTGCGCCGGCGCATCTAAGTAGTCAGCCGGCACGGGCCTCTTTCTGTGCGAGTACTCGCGGTCACTTTCCGAGTACGCAATGAAAACGCCTCCAATAAAGTCGAGTACCGCTACGCATTGTTGCGGTAAAACGTCAGTGCCAATCTTTTCTTAGCGAAGTCCAGCCGCTAAGGAATTATGGGGGCAGCTGGAAATTCGTTGAAAGTATCCAAATCCATTTCATCGAATTAAGGAAATTAAAATGACTTCTCTCATGGTCTCTATGACTGCTTTCATCGCCGGCATCAAGGATCGTCTCTCCTCCGAAAAGGGTGCGACAGCCACAGAATACTCGCTGCTTATCGCGTTTGTGGCCTTTGCCATCATCGTCGGTGCAGCCCTGTTCGGCACTGCCCTGAGCAACTGGTTCTCCGACCTGGGCCTCGTTGTCGACGGCTGGACCACCGGCCCCGCCAGCCCGGTCGTACCGTAGCAGCCTGATCCATCCAGAGACAGTGCCGCGTCCGCGCAACGCGGGCGCGGCACTGCTTTCTCACCTGTAGCCCAAGAACTCTCACCACTTGCTGCAACAACTCAGGGGGACCCATTGAAACGCAGCGCATCCCGCTCCGAAGAACGCAGCCGAGGCGCCGTTGCCGTCGAGTTCGCACTCGTTGCACCAATTCTCCTGGCTCTCATTGCCGGCATCGTCGAATTCTCGCATGCCTTCAATCTTCAGATTTCCGTTACCCAGGCGGCCAGGGAAGCGGCTCGGACAATGGCCATCACCAACGATCAGGATGAAGCCGAGCTGGCAGCGGCAAATGGGGCTCCAGGTCTTGAGACCGACACATTTGCCTACACGTTCACCCCTACGGCCTGTGTAGCCGATGGGACAGTCAACGTAGAAATTTCATATACCGCGGACACCCTGACCGGACTATTTGGCAGCGGCGTCACCCTAGTTGGAGTAGGAGCAATGCGATGCGGCGGCTAGAGAAGCGCAAAGCAGATCGCGAGCGAGGCGCCGCCGGCGTCATGGTGGCAGTTCTCATGCTGGTTCTTATAGGCGCGGGTGCTATAGCAGTAGACGTCGGCCAGATATACGCAGAGCGAGCACAGCTCCAAAACGGTGCCGACGCTGGCGCCATAGCCATCGTTCAGGCATGCCACGAGACAGGATGCACGCAAGATGAGGCAGAAGGCATTGCTGCAGCACTTGCCGACAGCAATTCCAACGATGGATCATCGACGGTCTTCGAGGTTGACATGTCCGTTGCCAATCAGGTGACGGTCAGGACAACGACTCGCGACGGAACGAGCGGCGCGGGATTCCTGCGGCAAATGTTCTCCTCGGCACTTGATGCCCCGCCTGCAACCGTGGGCGCCCACGCTACCGCGGGTCTTGAGTTCCCTTCCGGAGGATCAGCATTTCCATTGGCGATTTCTGATTGTCAGTACGACTTGTCTGGTGCCGAGGCCAGCGGCGAAGTCCAGCTGATCAAGTACAAGCCGGGAATGAGTTCCTGCACGTCCACTTCGGGCCACACCATACCCGGTGGGTTCGGCTGGCTCGAGCAGACCGACACAGCCTGCCACGCCGCCACGGACATCGACGACAACGCAGACTCTGACACTGGCGCAGACTACCCGAGTACGGCCGCCTGCGACGCCATCATTCAATCCTGGAAAGACACGATCAACGGCGGGGGAACGGTCATGGGAACTTTCCCGGTCTACGACAACGCGGGGGGCACCGGGGCTGGCGGCTGGTTCCACATCCGCGGTTACGCGACCTTCAACATTCAAGGGTGGAAGTTCGGTGGCGGTAACACTGAGCCGAGGACCTTCCACAACAAAGCACCGCATGTGACAGACCCCGCGGACTCCTGCACGGATCCGTGCCGCGGCATCATCGGACAGTTCGTCAAATTTGTATCCATCGATTCCGGCGGTGGCCTTCCCGGAGTCGGGGTCGACTTGGGAACCTCCAAAATCCGGCTCATCAACTAGTAAAGGCAATATCCATTTTCTAAGGGGAATAAATTGAAAACACGCCTACTGGGAGGCATTGCCGCGCTGCTTGTGGCAATCATAGGAACGGTCATGCTGGTTATGTACGTCCAAAACGCGGACAAACGGGCCCTGGCAGACACCGAAACGGAAGCAGTCTACATCGTTGAGAAGCCCGTAGCGGCGGGCACCTCCACGGACAAGCTGGCTGCCTCCGTAGTACAAAAGGAAGTTCCGAAATTGGCATTGGCTTCGGACACCGTAACCAACTTGGACGATCTCGGCGACAAAGTCACGGCTGTCCCCCTGGTGCCGGGGGAACAGTTACTCTCATCACGCATGGTCGACGCCAACTCTCTGCTGGGCCCCTCCAGGGTTCAGGTTCCCGCTGGCATGCAGGAAATCACCCTCAAACTCCCTATCGAACGGGTAGTGGGCGGCATCCTCAAGGCTGGCGACACAGTTGGTGTATTCATTTCCTTGGATGACGCAACGACGAACGTTGCCACTGGAGATGTCGTCAGCAAGTCCAGCGGCACACAGCTCACATTCCACAAGGTCTTGGTCACGGCGGCACAGTTCAGCAACGGCGCTGCCGCGAAGTCGGAATCGACTACGGCCACGACATCAGACGGCGCAACGCCGGCCAAGAAGGAAGCTACCGGCGACGGCACCTATCTGATAACCATCGCCCGCAACTCTGCTGACGCCGAACGGGTAATTTTTGCCACAGAGTTCGGCAGCATCTACCTCTCCAAAGAGCCTGGCAACGCCGACGAAGGCACCGTTGGTGTCGTAGACAAGACAAGGCTGTTCCGATGAGCCGCTTCGTACTCATTACACCAAATGGTGACTTCGACCAAAGAGTCCGCCTCGCCACGTCGGGCATGCACGGCTCACTTCAAACCTTCCAGGCAGACTATCTTCCGGAAGGTCCGCAGGACTTCTTGCGTCAGCTTGTCGGGGAGCCACCCGAGGTACTAATACTCGGACCCGGGCTGCCCGTAGACGACTCCCTGAAGCTTGCTTCGGTCATGGACCTGCAGTTCCCTGAAATCAGCGTGGTATTGGTTGTACCCGAAACGTCCGAAGTGGTCATTAAAGCCATGCGGTCCGGGGTCCGCGACCTACTCGATCCCGCTGCCGATCCGGATGCCATCCGCGTCATGCTGGAACGCGCAAGCCTTGCTGCGGCAGGCCGCCGTCGTGGCCTCGCACCTGGCACCTCTGAACACGCAGACCACGGAGAGGGTGGCCGCATTATCGCCGTGATGTCCCCAAAGGGCGGCGTTGGCAAGACTACGGTAGCCACTAATCTTGCGGTCGGCCTAGCTAAGGCAGCACCGATGAGTGTTGTCATCGTCGACCTCGATCTCCAATTTGGCGATGTTGCCAGCGGGCTGATGCTTGAGCCCGAACACACCATTACGGATGCGGTTGTCGGAGCGGCCAGCCAGGACTCCATGGTCCTGAAGACCTATCTCACGGTTCATCCGGCTGGCGTCTACGCGTTGTGTGCCCCGCGCAATCCAGTGGAGATGGACAAGATCACCGCGGAACACGTCTCGCGCCTGCTCACTCAACTCCGGGAGGAGTTCCACTACATCATCGTGGACACGGCACCGGGCCTGGGCGAACACGTACTGGCAACGCTTGAGCACGCCACCGACGCGGTGTGGATATGCGGAATGGACATTCCCAGCATCCGGGGACTCCGCACGGGGTTTCAGATCCTCAACGAACTGAACCTGATGCCGGCGCAGCGCCACGTTGTACTGAACATGGCTGATCGTCGCGGCGGACTTACCCTCCAAGATGTAGAGGCGACTATTGGAGCCCCCGTGGATGTGGTCCTGCCCCGATCCAAGTCGCTGCCTTACTCCACGAACAAGGGAATTCCGGTTCTTCAGGACGGAAGCCGTGATCCGGCAGCAAAGGGACTCCGCAAGCTGGTGGACCGGTTCAAACCCGATTGGGAAGCTCGAACGCACAAGCAACTGCACAGAAGGGCGGTAGTACAGTGAGCCTCACTGACCGGTTCCAGCAGCTCCGCGGCGAGGCCAAGCCCCTCGCCAAGGAGTCCGCGCAGTCGAACCCCTATGCAGACGCCTTTCAGGCAGCATCAGTGCCGACCACCCTGGGCAAGATCCAGGAGGCCAAGACAGCCGAAGCTGCCGCGAGTGCGGTTGTCGCCCTGGATATGCCTCAAACTGCAGCGGTGGCCAGCGAAGCCCTCAGCGCCCTCAAGGAACGAGCCAGCCAAGCACTCTATGAGCGGCTTGGTTCTCGGATTACTGACTCCTCCTTGGAAGAGGCCGAGCTTCACCAGTTTGTGCGCGATGAATTGAAAATTGTCGTGGACGAGGAACAGGTACCGCTCTCAGGTGCGGAACGGCAGAGGCTGATCCGGGAGATCATCGACGATGTTCTCGGTCATGGACCTATCCAGCGGTTCCTTGATGATCCGTCCATCACGGAAGTAATGGTCAACCGGTTCGACCAGGTGTACGTGGAGCGCCAAGGCCGCCTTTTTATGACTGACACGAAGTTCAGTTCGGACGATGCCCTGCGCAGGGTCATCGAGCGGATCGTCTCCAAGGTCGGCCGACGGATCGACGAATCGTCCCCCCTTGTCGATGCCCGCCTTGCTGACGGGTCGCGCGTCAACGCCATCATCCCCCCGCTTGCCGTCAATGGGCCCGCACTCACCATCAGGAAGTTCGGCAGGGACCCCCTGACTGTGAATAATCTGATCGCGCTGGGCAGCCTGTCCCCCGAGATGGCTGAGCTTCTCAAGGCTTGCGTCCTTGCGAGGATGAATATCATCGTTTCCGGCGGAACTGGCACCGGTAAAACGACGCTGCTCAATGTGCTGTCCTCATTCATTCCGGCAGACGACCGAATCGTCACCATCGAGGACGCAGTTGAACTCCAGCTCCAGCAGGACCACGTGGTTCGTCTGGAGAGCCGGCCTCAAAACATTGAAGGAAAGGGCGCCGTATCCATCCGGGACCTCGTGCGGAACTCGCTCCGTATGCGGCCCGATCGGATCGTGGTAGGTGAAGTCCGCGGTGGCGAATGTCTGGACATGCTTCAGGCCATGAACACCGGTCACGACGGGTCCATCTCGACAGTGCACGCCAACACCCCCCGCGACGCCATCGCAAGGCTGGAAACGTTGGTACTCATGGCGGGCATGGACATTCCGCTCCGTGCCGTTCGTGAGCAGGTTGCATCCGCCATCAACCTCATAGTCCACATCTCGCGGCTCCGTGATGGCACCCGTAGGGTCACACACATCACCGAGGTTCAGGGAATGGAAGGAGACGTGGTCACCCTCCAGGATGCCTTCGTTTTCGACTATTCCGCCGGGGTGGACGCCAACGGCCGGTTCTTGGGCAAACCGGTGCCAACAGGAGTGCGACCGCGTTTCACAGATCGATTTGTCGAACTGGGCATACCAATTTCTCCATCAGTGTTCGGCGCCCCGATAACTGGCGGCTCTCAGATGAGGGGGCGGTAGCTATGCCGCAGGAGTTCTCCCCAGCAATATTCGTGGCAGGGCTGTTCCTCGTCTATGTGGCCGTCCTGCTGTTGGGGTGGGTTACTTTCAAGACCAGCGCCGGCATACCCATTTCCCGCCGCCGGCCGGATGTGGTCGCCCATTCCTCCGGGCTGTCCCGCCTGACGGAGCACGCAGTCGGTGCCCTTAATAAGAGCGTTAAGGATAGGGGAAACCGGTTCCTTAGCCGCGACCGTCTAGACGAGTGTGGCCTCAAGAAAGCCCCGGGCGATTACCTGCTCATGGCAGGTGTGGCTACGCTCCTAGCAGGGGTCATTGGATTCGTCCTTGGTGGGCTAGCGCCGGCTTTTCTGTTCACGCTAGTAACACCTGTGGCACTCCATCTCACTTTGAACGTGCTGGCTGCTCGACGGCGGCACCAATTCGATGATCAGGTTCCCGATACGCTCCAGATGCTGGCTGGCGGCCTCCGAGCTGGCCACAGCCTGCTCCGAGCAGTGGACGCCGCGGCGCAGGAAAGCCAGCCACCCATGTCCGAAGAGCTCAGCCGGATTTTGAACGAAACGCGGATCGGGCGTGATCTTGGAGAGTCGCTTGCTGAAGTGGCTCAACGTACCCAGAGCGAAGACTTTGCGGCCATCGCCCAGGCTATAGAAATCCACCGGGAAGTTGGCGGCGACTTGGCCGAAGTGCTTGACCATCTGGGTGACACAGTCAGGGACCGGAATCAGGTCCGCGGCCAGATTCGGGCCCTGAGCGCGGAAGGCCGAATGTCCGCCCTCGTCCTGATGTCGCTTCCGGTGCTGATGTTTTTTGGACTGACTATGTTCAACGACCTGTACTCCAGAACCTTTTACACCACGTTTCCGGGCTACGCAATGATCGCTGCCGGCCTTGTCCTCCTGACCGTCGGGGGCCTCTGGCTCAAGAGCCTTGTCAAGCCCAAGTTCTAGAAAGCAGGTGATTCTCAATGCAAGTGATCGCATTTGCCGGAATTCTGGCCATTGTGGCACCTATTACACTCATGACCTTCCTCGTATTCACCGGCGACCGGGCTGGACTTCGCAATATCCAAGCCAATCTTGGCAGGCAGACAAAGGCAAAGCGCCAGGGAATCAACGTTAATGAAGCACTGACCGATCTGGGTCAGCGCCTGACGCCGAAGGGTTACGCCGGATGGCTGGACAAGCAGCTCGCTGGGGCGGGTCGTCCCAAGGCTTGGCCCCTAGCGAGAATCATTATGATCAAGCCGATGCTTGCTCTGGGTGGCGCTGTTCTCGGCTACATGTTCTTCCTGACATCCCCTACGGCTCCCAATTTCCTGATTATGCTCGGCGTTACGACGTTGTCGTACTTCGTGCCGGACATCCTCATCAAAAACAGGGCGCAGAAGCGACGGGAAGCGATCCGCGTTGAACTGCCCAACGCGTTGGACCAGATGCTGATCGCTGTCCAAGCTGGACTGGGTTTCGAAATGTCGATGGGACGCGCCGGAAATAACGGCAGCGGCCCCTTGGCTGAAGAGCTGATCCGGACACTTCAGGATATTCAGGTGGGGCGATCCCGGAAGGACGCCTACTTGGCGATGGCCGAAAGGGTCGACGTGCCGGACGTCCGGAGTTTTATCCGTGCAGTGGTGCAGGCCGACGCGTACGGTGTGGCGATAGCGGGCGTGCTCAAGGCGCAAGCGTCCGACATGCGTATCAAACGGAAGCAGCGGGCGGAGGAGCATGCAATGAAAATGCCCGTCAAGATGCTCTTTCCCCTGATCTTCTTCATCCTGCCGACGCTGTTCATTGTGGTCCTTGGGCCCTCAGTAATAAGCATTATGGAACTGTTTGCAGGGGGCACGCTGTGACTCGAAGCTCAGCCAACCGCGGAAAAACTGCACGCGCATGGATGCGGCGGCTCGCCGAGGAAAGAGGAGCCACCGCGACCGAGTACGGCATTCTGTTGTCGTTTATCGTGCTGCTAACGATGGGGGCAATCACGCTCCTGGGCCTTGAGTTAATGGGCTGGTTCGACGAATTGACAACCCACCTCAAACTCTTGCTGGGCATTCCTTGATACGCAACGCGCAGGCCGCGTCATCACGAATTACGTAGCTCAAGGCCCAACCCGCGCCCTCACCCGGCGCCCCAAGAACCGGACCCCCTCGGCACCCAGAACCGAGGGGGTCCGCTTGTGTGCCTGGAGGGCCCCAATTCCAAGCTTCAACGCAGTGCCAGCGAAGGAAACGCGCAGGAAGAGAGCATGTTGGGAAGGCTTAGCACAGGATGCTGCAAATTCCCGTCAACGGGCCATCAAGCGTTGCTATGTTCTTGTCAGAGCTGGTGCTGGACCAGCTTTCCCCCACTCGCTCAGGAGTCTCAAATGCTTTCTCTTTACACCAACCTCGCCGTCCGTCTTCACCGCGACGAAAAGGGCGCCACGGCCGTCGAATACGGCATTATGGTTGGCCTCATCGCGGTCGTCATCATTGTTGCCGTCACCCTCCTTGGTGGCTCGTTGAACGCTATGTTCGAACAAGTGCAGTGCCAAGTCGGCGGCGGCACATGGACGGCGACTGCGGCAACTGCCACCACGTCCGCTGGCGGATCCTGCGCCTACCCGACTCCCTAGTCCGGGACGCCCCACCAGCAGCACGAGGCACAAGAGTGGCGGCGGCAATCAGGCCCCCGCCACTCGGCTTTGCAGAGCACAAACTGACGTATCGAAAGGCTTCTCCATGTCCAGGGCATCCGAGCGCGGCGCCGTTGCGGTAGAGTTCGCGATCGTCGCACCCCTCCTGGTCATGCTGCTCTTAGGGATCATGGAATTCAGCCGTGTGTACAACGCGCAGGCGTCGCTCTCGGCTGCCGCCCGTGAAGGAGTCCGGGTCATGGCAATCTCCAATAACGCGCCAGCAGCCCGCAATGCAGCGAAGGGCACAGCACCTTCCCTACGGCCCGGCTTGGCGGACGCAAACATCACATTCAAGAACCTCGATACGCCCACTTCGACAACATGTGCACCCGGTCACCGCATTTCCGTCACCATCACGTACAGCCTGTCCACCATGACAGGCATAGCCGGCCCGTTCGCCATGACAGGCAAAGGAGCAATGCTATGCGGTGGCTGAAAGGAACCAACGGTTATAACGACGGCGAACGCGGCGCCGTGAGCGTCATCGTCGCCATGATGCTGGTGGCACTTTTAGGCTTCGGCGCCATCGCCGTCGATGTGGGCATGCTCTACGCCGAACGGACCCAGCTCCGAAACGGAGCCGACGCCGCTGCCTTGGCGATCGCCCAAAAGTGCGCCAAGAGCGCCAGTGATCCGGGCTGCTCTGCAACTTCTTCCCTTGCCGCATCCCTTACCAGCGGCAACGCCAACGATGGCCTCAGCCACATCAAGTCCACCGTTCTGGACAAGACCGCCCGGACAGTGACAGTCACTGCGTCCGCGAAGGAGGCCGGCCACTCCCCCAATGAAGTTTCCCTCTTTTTCGCCCGGGCCTTTGGAATGAATACGGCCGAGGTCAACGCCCCGGCAACCGTCCGCTGGGGCAGCCCGGAAAAGGGGCCCGCACCATTTCCTATCACCGTCTCCATTTGCCAGGTTCGAAACAAAACTGACGTGATGCAGCTTCTCCAGCTGCATGGGAAGAACGCCAACCCCGACTGTGATTACGGGCCGTCCGGGGCCGCAGTCGAGGGCGGATTCGGTGAACTTACGCAGAACCCCGGCCAGTGCGGCGCGATCATCGACATCGCCGCCAGCACTGCCGGTGGAGACACCGGTAACAATGCGCCGCCGAACTGTGAGGCGACATTGAACGGCTGGGCGGCGGATATGAATGCGGGCAAGGACGTCATCCTCTTGCTGCCCATCTTCGATTCAGTGACCGGCACCGGCACAAATGCAGTCTTCCGGCTTACAACCTTCGCCGCATTCAAGGTTGCAGGGTGGAAGGTTGGCAACACAGGCCTTCCCAATACCTTCCGCAACAGGTCACCGGACGTCCCTTCAGCCCTGGAATGCAGAGAACCATGCCGGGGCATCATCGGAACTTTCGTCAAATACGTCTCCTTGGCCGACGGCTACACCTTGGGGCCTATAAACGCGGACGGCGCAACAGTCGTCGAACTCAGCTATTAGTTCAGAGAACACCATGATTTTTGAAATGCACAGGAGCAGTCAGTGAAGTCACGTTTGTTGGCCGGAGTGGTGGCAGTGCTGCTGGCGATCGTCGGAGCGGTCATCGTGGTGTCCTATGCCCAGGGCGCCGATCAGCGGGCGGTCAGCGGACTGGACCCGATCGGCGTCCTGGTCGTGACCAAAGCCGTCCCCGCAGGCTCCTCCGCTGAGACCTTGAAAGCATCGGTTGCCCTTCGGGAACTTCCCGGCACCGCCGTCGCTAAGACTGCCCTGAACACGCTGGACGGAGCGGTCGGGAAGGTCACGTCCGCAGACCTCGTCCCCGGCGAGCAACTGCTCGCAGAGCGGCTCATCTCGCCGGAGGAACTGAAGACCCTGGGTTCGGTCCCTGTCCCCGCAGGCCTGCAGGAAGTTACCTTCCAGCTGGAACCGCAGCGCGTCGTGGGCGGACGCCTGGCGGCGGGCGACACAGTGGGCATCTTCATCACCATGCCCAGTGGCGGGATCGAAGCCAAGGCCGATCAGGAAACCGTACAACTGTCCATCCACAAAGCACTGGTGACCGCCGTCCAGCGAGCACCTGAAGGGGCCGTAGCAAACCCGGCCCCAACGGCAAGTGCGGAACCCTCACCGGATCCCCGCGACGTCAACCTCCCCACAGGTCTGCTTATGGTCACCGTTGCCGTGAACGACATCAATGCAGACAAGATAGTCTTCGCCTCCGAATTCGCTGCCCTCTGGCTCAGCAAGGAACCGCTCGATGCGCAGGACAGCGGACCGCGCGTCATGACCAGGTCGGACCTCTACAAATGAGCCGCTTTGTCCTTATCACTCCCGACGTCAGCTTTGACTCCCGCCTCCGTGAAGCTGTTGCCGGAGGCCTGCATGGGGGCGTGCAGACCTTCTTTACCACCCTGTTGCCGGCGGACCCGCACGAACTCTTCGCCAGCTTGGACCAGGAACATCCTGAAGTACTGGTCCTGGGACCAGAAGTCCCTCTGGACGACGCACTCCGGTTCGCGACGGTCCTGAACGTCAGTTTCCCGGAACTGAGCGTCATTGTGGCCGCCGAGCCTGACCCTGACTTCCTTCTGCACGCCATGCGGGCAGGCATCCGGGACATTGCCTCCCCCCACTCGGGTCCAGCGCAGCTTCGGGTGCTCCTGGAGCGCGCCAGCCAGTCCTTTGCACACCGGTACCGTGCAACGGCGCCGCAGCAAGCACCGGAATCCAACAAGGGCCTGGTCATCGGCGTTTTCTCACCTAAGGGCGGCGTGGGCAAGACGACCATCGCCACCAACATCGCCATCGGGCTGGGCAAAGTAGCGCCCATGAGTGTGGTCATCGTGGACCTGGACCTGCAGTTCGGGGACGTCGCCTCTGGGCTTTACCTTGACCCCGAGCACACTGTCACGGACGCGGTGTCGCCGGCCGCGAGCCAGGACTCCCTGGTCCTCAAAGCGTTCCTCACCGTGCACCCGGGCAGCATCTACGCGCTTTGCGCTCCCCCAACGCCCGTGGACGCGGACGAGATCACCCCGGACCAGGTCAGCCGGTTGCTGGAACAGCTGTCTGAACAGTTCCAATACGTCGTAGTGGACACAGCACCAGGCCTGCCGGAAGTTGGGCTTGCCGCCATGGAAAAGTGCACTGACGTGGTGTGGGTCAGCGGCATGGATATTCCCAGTGTCCGTGGCCTGCGATCAGGTCTGGATGTCCTCCGTCAGCTGGACGTCCTTCCGGACACCCGGCACGTGGTCCTGAACATGGCCGACGCCAAAACCGGCCTCACCATCCAAGACCTCGAATCCACCATCGGCGCGCCCGTGGACGTAAGTATCCCTCGGTCCCGCGCTGTGGCGCTGTCCACCAACCGCGGAATCCCTGTCCTCCAGGAGCCCATGAAGGACCCGGCAACCAAGGGGCTAAACCAGCTCGTGGAACGTTTCAACCCTGAGTGGCGGGCAAAATCCCAGCGCAAACTCCACCGAAGGGTAGTGGTCTAGATGAAACTCTCAGAGCGCATCAGCGCGGCCCAGGCAAAGACGCAGCCAGGTTCCCAGCCTGCTTCCGCCAAGGCTTCAGCCGCCACTCTCGATGTGCCGCGTGCGGAAGTTCCTGCCCAGCGCGTGCAGTGGTTTGAACAGACTCCGGAACAACGGACGACGACGACGGCACCGCCTGCCGCCGTCGTCACCGCGCACGCCCACCCGGAAGAGACGCGGCCGAAACCCTTGCAGCCCGTGGACGTCTTCGCCGCCCTCAAGGAAAGGGCAGCGACGGCGCTGTTCGAGCGTCTTGGCGCCCGATTCAACGACTCGTCCATCACGGAGCAGGAGCTGAAGTCCTCAGCCCGGGATGAACTGACACGAATAATCGATGCCGAGCAGGTGCCGCTCTCCCCCGAGGAACGCACCCGTCTGGTTCAGGACGTTGCCGACGACGTCCTGGGCTACGGTCCGCTTCAGCGGCTGCTGGATGATCCCGCGGTCACCGAAATCATGGTCAACCGCATGGACCAGATCTACGTGGAGCGCAAAGGGCACCTTACCCTCGCAGACTCACGCTTCAGCTCCGAGGAGCACCTCCGCAAGGTCATCGAACGTATCGTCTCGAAAGTGGGCCGCCGCATTGACGAGTCCTCACCCCTGGTGGATGCCCGGTTGGAGGATGGATCACGCGTCAACGCCGTTATACCGCCGCTGGCCGTTGGTGGGTCCTCGCTGACCATCCGCAAATTCAGCAAAGTTCCGCTGACGGTCAGGAACCTCATCGACTTCGGCACCCTGACGCCAGAGATGGCGGAACTGCTCAATGCCTGTGTCAAAGCCAAGCTGAACATCATCGTCTCCGGCGGAACAGGCACCGGCAAGACCACCCTGCTCAACGTCCTTTCTTCCTTTCTGCCCGCCAACGAGCGAATCGTTACCATCGAGGACGCCGTCGAACTCCAGATTCAGCAAGACCACGTGGTCCGGCTGGAGAGCCGCCCTCCCAACACCGAGGGCAAAGGCGAAGTGACCATCCGCGAACTGCTCCGTAACTCACTGCGTATGCGGCCGGACCGCATTGTGGTGGGCGAGGTCCGCGGCGGCGAATCGCTGGACATGCTCCAGGCCATGAACACCGGCCACGACGGTTCCCTCTCCACAGTCCACTCCAATTCTCCGCGCGACGCCGTAGCCCGGCTGGAAACACTGGTGCTGATGGCAGGCATGGACCTGCCGCTGCGGGCCATCCGTGAGCAGATCGCGTCCGCCGTCAACCTGATTGTTCAGATCTCGCGTTTACGTGACGGTAGCCGGCGGATCACCCACGTTACCGAGGTCCAAGGCATGGAAGGGGACATCGTCACCCTCCAGGACGCCTTCGTCTTCGACTATTCCGCCGGCGTTGACCAACACGGCCGCTTTCTAGGCAAGCCCGTTGCGACCGGCATCCGGCCGCGCTTCATCGACCGGTTCGAGGACCTCGGTATCCATGTCTCGCCCGCTGTTTTCGCGACCCCGGCCAGTCCGGGTCCGGCTGCTGCGAGCCCTTCCGGCACCGGAAAGGCCTAGGTCTCCATGCTGATCATTGTTGGAGCCGCATTGCTGTTCCTCGCCCCGATCCTGCTGGGCGTGGCACTGGTGCTGCCGCGCACGCCCGAAGTCGCTTTGGACCGGCGCCGCCCCTATGAGGCGGATCCGCCGTCGCGACTTACCCGGCTCACTGACGCCACAGTGGGTGGCCTTGGCCGATTCCTGGAAGCCAGGAACATCCGTCTCTACAACCGTGACGCGCTGGAGAATGCTGGGCTGAGGTTGAGCCAGACTGAATATACGGTGTTGGTCATCGCCGGCTCCATCGTCGGCGCACTGGTTGGATTGGTCATAGGGGTACCGGCAATCTCCGTCCTGCTTGTTGTCCTGGCGCCGTTCGTGGGCTACCTCGTTTTGGGAGTCCTTGCCGGCAAACGGCGCGCCAAGTTCGACGAACAACTCGGCGATACTCTGCAACTGCTCGCTGGCGGATTGCGGGCCGGCCACAGCATCCTGCGTGCCATCGACGCCGCCGCGGCGGAGTCGCTGAGCCCCACTTCCGAGGAGATGCGTCGCGTCATTACCGAAACCAGCCTGGGCCGCGACCTGCTCGCCTCACTGACTGACACGTCCTACCGCATGCGGAACGAGGACTTTGTCTGGATCGCCCAGGCCATCCAGATCAACCGCGAAGTTGGCGGCAACCTTGCCGAAGTCCTGGACCAGGTGAACGAAACCATCCGGGAGCGTTCTGAAATCAAGGGCCACATCAAGTCCTTGGCCGCGGAAGGCAAGTTTTCCGCCTACATCCTCATTGCCATGCCCTTCGGTATCGTGCTGATGCTGATGACAGTGAACCCTGGCTATATGAACTCGATGTTCACGCACCCGCTCGGATGGGGCATGATCGCAGCATCCTTCGTCCTCATGACGATCGGCAGCCTGTGGATGCGCAAAATCATCGATCTGAAGTTCTGAGGCGTCAATGAGTCCGCTTGTGATGTTTTCCCTGTTGCTGGTCTCCGTGCCGACCGGCTACCTGGCATGGTCCATTCTCTCGGTGGATCGCAAGGCCCGCACCGCCACAGTGGCCATCCTGGCCCGCGGCAGAAGGACTGCCGAGGTACCGGAAGCAAAGTCTGGAAATTTCCTCGCTACTATCGGCTACCGGGTAACGCCGCCCGCCTATGTGCGGAAGCTCGACAAGCTTCTGTCGCTTGCGGGCCGGCCCACAGCGTGGCCGTTGGCCCGCATTCTTGCAGCAAAGCCCGTCCTTGGCCTCTTCGGGGGAGTGCTGTTCATCTTGATCAGCACCAGCAGCCCGCAACCCATCATGAAGCTCACGGGCCTGTTCATCCTGGTCCTCGGCTACTTCATCCCGGATCTGATGCTTTACAGCAAGGGAATGGAGCGCCAAAAGGCCATTCAGCTTGAGCTGGCCAACACCCTGGACCAGATGTTGATTTCGGTGGAAGCAGGCCTGGGCTTTGAAGGGGCTATGGCACGCGCCGGCGAGAACGGTAAGGGGCCACTGGCCGAGGAGCTCGTCCGCACGCTGCAGGACATGCAGGTGGGAAGAAGCCGCCGCGAGTCGTACCTGGCCCTGGCCGAACGCACCAACATCCCGGAACTTCGAAGCTTCGTGCAGGCCATTGTCCAGGCAGATAAGTACGGCATCGCCATCAGCCGGGTACTCCGGGTGCAGGCGAAGGTGATGCGGGTGAAACGACGCCAGCGCGCGGAGGAAAAGGCCATGAAACTACCCGTGATGATCCTCTTCCCGCTGTTGTTCTTTATTTTTCCTGTGCTCTTCATTGCAATTCTTGGCCCCGCTGTCATCAACGCCGTTGTTGCGTTCAGCGGGCAATAACTTGACCCATCGGTAGGTCTCTCAAGGTTTACACAGGATCTGCCGAATTCAGACCCCCAATGACAATCAGGAAGTAGCCTTGAACCATGCACACTCCAGACACAGGCTCCGGCGATAAGGGAACCACCGCGGTTCCCCTGCCCGCCGTGGCTGGAGGAATCCCGGATCCTGGAAGCCTGCAGGAATTAGGTGAGCTTCTTCCCCTGGTCGATGCCGGCGTACTTGGAGACTTGGAAGAAGAGCTGAACGGCTCAGAACTGGCCCTCCGCTTTGCCCGTGATTACGCCGCCATGTGGGACCAGCGGTACAGCCGGCTGGCCCTGGCAGTCGAGAACCAGGACCGGGCCGCCGCCCTGGACGCCATCATCAGCCTGCGCATCACGTCCGCCATGGTGGGGGGCCTTCGGCTGGCCCGGCTGGCCGAGGTGCTGGAATCCGTCATTCGGCAGGGCGACTTTGGCCAAGGCCAGGCCCTCATGGAAAGTGTGGCGGAAAACGGGGACCAGACCGTCTCCGAACTCCAGGCGAACTACATCCTGAAGAACGGTTAGGCCCCGGCCGTACCGGTTCCACGGGCAACCCAGCTAACGCTGGTCCGGCCGTTTCGGCGCCAGCCGGTAGCCGACTCCCCGAACCGTCTGAAGCCACCGCGGAGCTGCCGGATCTTCCTTCAGCTTGCGCCGCAGGTTGCCGATGTGGACTTCCACTGCCCGTTCATCGGCTTCGCTGATGTAGGCGTCCTCCTCGTAGAGATCGCCCCGTACGGCCTTGACCAGGTCCGAGCGTGTGCAGACGGCCCCTCCACCGCGCAGCAGCACGTGGAGGAGGTCGAACTCGCTGCGCGTCAGCCCAAGCTGTTCACCGTGGATTGCCACCGAACGCGTCCGATGGTCAAGGACCAGCCCGTTGTGGTGCAGCACTCCGGTGTTTGCCAGCGGCGCAGGCGGCAAAGTACCCGAAGCCCATTCCTGGGGAACCTCCTGCTGGATCTCATGCCGCGGCCGGCGCATCATCGCAGCAACCCGGGCTCGCAGTTCGCGGGGACGGAAGGGCTTAGCGATGTAGTCATCCGCCCCTGCGTTCAGCGCGGACAGCAGATCCGGTTCTTCCGTCCTGCCAGTCAGCATCACCACGTAGGCATCGCTAAAATTCCTGATCCGCCTCAGCACCTCAAAGCCGTCAATATCCGGCAGGCCGATGTCCAGGGTCACCACATTCGCGTGCTTGGCCCGGACCACTTCAACGCCGTCCCGCCCGTCCGAGGCGGTATGGACCTCAAACCCGGCCTGGCTAAGCACACCCTCCAAGAGGTTACGCACGTCGGCATCATCTTCGATGACTACCGCTACTCCAAGATCGTCCATTGATATATCCCCATGCCAGGTGAAAGCGGCCCCCCATCAGCCCAGCGCCAATGCCGTATTCACTCCAACTGCCTCTACGCTACAAGGATGTAGGCCTGATGACACGTCTTTTCGGTATTGACCTGCGCAAAGTCAATTATCATGACATCAAACGTACATTTGGGGGCCGAGAGAGGGCTGAGCACTGTGGGCGTCACCAATTCGTTGCCAAATACGCTGAACGCGGCATTTGATCCGTCATCAAACACGGAAAAAGCCAATGCCTGACGGGCTGCTGCAGCGTGGTACGGCGCGGTATTTCCGGAATTTAGGGCAACGCGGCCAAGTAGCCTTATGCCAACTGCCGCTGACGCTGATTGTGGCCGCGATGGCGGTGGCCACACCGCTGGCCTGGCCGTCCCTGATGCACAGCCCGTTGTATCTCTCGGGCCTGGTTCTTCACGGCATCCTTTTCGTGGCATGCTTCGTGACGCCGTGGGAGCGGCTGGGCCCGCAAGCCTATCTTGCGGTGCCTATCCTGGACCTGCTGGCGATCGGCCTCCTACGAAATGGCGCCTCACCGCTTCTGCCGGGATTGGCTATCCTCGCCATTTTCCCGGTCATCTGGCTTTCGGCCTCCGGGTTAATGGCGCGCACCAGCATCGTGTTGAGTGTGATCGGGCCGATGCTCATCATGCTCCCCACGCTCTCCGGCAGGTTCCCCAACCTCACGGCATCTGACATCACATCCACCCTGCTTTTCCCGCTGATGATGCTCGCAGTGTCCCTGGCCATTCGCTTCGCGAGCGTGCATATGAGAATTCAACAGCGGCAGTTGAAGGAAAAAGACGCGGAACTCCGTGAATTGCTTGCAGCCAGCACGGACAGGGAACGGCTGCTGCAAACAATCCTGGACGCAACCGACGTCGGAATTGTGGCAGTGGACTCGGACGGTGGGATCCTCCTGACCAACAACAGGCAAAGGGATTTCGAGCAGATCTCCGGCCCACGGGAAAGCCCAACCACGGCCGAAGAGCAACAGCTGATTTTTGCCCGGGACAGGGTTACCCCCTTGCCCGCCGCCAAGCGCCCCGTCCGGCGCGCCATCGACGGCGAATCCTTCGCGGACTATCTCGTCTGGATCGGCACGGGGCCACGCCAGCGCGCCGTATCGACGGCGGCACGTCCGTTAATGGACGACGGCGGACGCTTCAGTGGCGCTGTCATCGTCTACACGGACGTCACAGGGCTGGTGGAGGCACTGGCGGCCAACGAGGAACTCGTCTCGAACGTCTCGCATGAATTCAGGAATCCGCTCAATTCCATCCTGGGCAATATCGATCTCGTGCTTGAGGACGTCCAGGGCACGTCCCCGGCCTCCGTCCGGCGATTGGAGGTTGTGCAACGCAACTCCGAGAGGCTCCTGGCTTTGGTATCCGACCTCATGGCGTCGGCTTCCTCCGCCCTCAAAGTGCACCCTAAACGCACGGACCTCGCAAGCCTCGTCGAGACCACCATCGGCTCCGCGCAGCCCCAGGCCGAACAGTCCAGCATCTCCCTGGTGGCCGATATCCCCTCGCCTTTGTGGGCCTACGCGGACCCGCTGCGCATCGGGCAGGCCCTGGACAACCTGGTGTCCAATGCCATCAAGTACTCCCCCGGCGGCGGCGTGGTAAACATTAGTGCCCAAGGCACGGACGAGTGGGTCCGGCTGAAAGTGCAAGACTCCGGGATGGGCATGACCCCGGAAGACTCGGCCAAGGTCTTCCGCCGGTTCTTCCGGACGGAGTCAGCACGCGAAGCCGCCATCTCGGGGGCAGGCCTCGGACTGTCCATTACCAAGGCCATCGTCGACGGCCACGGCGGCGATATTTCCTGCACCAGCAGCCCCGGAAAGGGCAGCACGTTTACGCTCACCCTGCCGGCCGAGGGGCCGCGGACGTACTAGGGCACGTTAGTTGGGGTGCTCCCGGACGGCCCTCGTGAGTTCGGCCCGCGCCAGCATCTCGCCGTCGGTCGGGTAGGCAACTTCCTCCAGGACCAGCGGGTGGGGCGCCGCCAGGACCGACTTGGCGTCCCGCTTCCTGGCGAGGAGGCGGTCATAGAGCCACCCGGGCTCCTCAATGCCCTCCCCGACGAACAGGGCCGAGCCCACCAGGGAGCGCACCATATTGTGGCAGAAAGCGTCCGCCTGCACCGTGGCCACGATCACCCCGTCCTCCCCGCGCGCAAACTCAAAGCGCTGCAGTTCGCGGATGGTGGTGGCCCCTTCCCGAGGCTTGCAGTAGGAGAGGAAGTTCTGCAGCCCCAGTAGTTTGGAGGCCCCCTCATTCAGCAAGGAAACGTCCAGCGGATTCTTGTGCCACAGCGTGAAGTAGCGTTCCAACGGGTCCCAAAGGGCGGGGCCGTCCGCGATCCGGTAGCTGTAACGGCGCCACAGGGCCGAGAACCGCGCGTCAAAGCCTTCAGGGGCCAGGGACACCCTGTGGACCTCGATAGCCCCGCTGAGGTCGCCCAGGCCACGGCTCAGTGCGCCGCGGATCCGGCGCAGCATGGCGACGGCGGGATCGAGTTCGTGCCCGCGGGGCAGAGCCAGCCACTCAGCTTCGGTCAGGTCGAGATGGACCACCTGTCCCCGGGCGTGCACGCCGGCATCCGTGCGGCCAGCCACGGTCACGCGGACGGGCCGGCGCACGAGCAGCGCAACGGCTTCCTCCAGGACGCCCTGGACCGTCCGGAGGCCCGGCTGAAGGGCCCACCCATTAAAGGGACCGCCGTCGTATGAAATATCAAACCGGATACGCAAAAACCCGCCGCCCCCTGAAACGGGGGCCGCGGGTTTTTGGTCGTTCATAGACTCAAGTCTATGCGAAGGAATCAGCGAATTACTTCGCGTCCTTTTCCTCAGCCTTGTCCTCGGCGGGAGCATCCTCAGCGGCCGGGGCCTCTTCGGTTGCAGCCTCAGCCTCGGGAGCCTCGGCAGCTTCAGTCTCAACGACCTCGGCCTCGGGAGCCTCTTCAGCGGCCGGGGCAGCAGCAGCTGCTTCCTTCTTGTCGGCGTCGCGCTTTGCGGCAGAGGTAGCCTCGGCTACAACGGCCTGCTTAGCGGAAACAGGCTCAAGGACCAGTTCGATGACGGCCATGGGAGCGTTGTCGCCCTTGCGGTTGCCAATCTTGGTGATGCGGGTGTAGCCGCCGTCGCGGTTTTCCACTGCCTGTGCAATGTCGGTGAACAGCTCGTGGACGACGCCCTTGTTGCTGATCAGGCCGAGTACACGGCGGCGGGAAGCCAGGTCGCCGCGCTTGGCGAAAGTCACCAGGCGCTCGGCGTACGGCTTCAGGCGCTTGGCCTTGGTCACCGTGGTGGTGATCCGCTTGTGCTCGAACAGTGCTGCTGCCAGGTTCGCGAGCATAAGACGCTCGTGAGCCGGGCCGCCTCCGAGGCGCGGACCCTTAGTGGGGGTAGGCATAATTGTTTCTCCTCATATGGAAGCCGGTGGTGGGCACACCATGGTGCCCGCCGGCCAAGATCTGTTTTAGAGTTCGTCGTCGCCGAAGGCGGCGTCGTCCTCTTCAATTGCTGCGGCGCGTGCTGCGAGGTCAAAACCGGGAGGCGAGTCCTTGAGGGACAGGCCCAGTTCAACCAGCTTTGCCTTGACCTCGTCAATGGACTTCGCACCGAAGTTACGGATGTCCATCAGGTCGGCCTCGGAGCGGGCAACGAGTTCACCCACGGTGTGGATGCCCTCACGCTTGAGGCAGTTGTAGGAACGGACGGTGAGGTCCAGATCCTCGATCGGCAGGGCCATGTCGGCTGCCAGGGCAGCGTCCGTCGGCGACGGGCCAATCTCGATACCTTCAGCTGCGGTGTTCAGCTCGCGGGCCAGACCGAAGAGTTCCACCAGGGTGGTACCTGCGGAAGCAACCGCATCGCGCGGGGCGATGGCCTGCTTGGTCTCGACGTCGACAATGAGCTTGTCGAAGTCAGTGCGCTGCTCAACACGGGTTGCTTCCACGCGGAAAGTAACCTTCAGCACCGGCGAGTAGATCGAGTCGACCGGGATACGGCCGATCTCGGAATCGCCGGACTTGTTCTGAGCTGCCGAAACGTAGCCGCGGCCGCGCTCGATGGTCAGTTCGAGTTCGAACTTGCCCTTCGAGTTCAGCGTGGCAATGTGCAGATCCGGGTTGTGGAATTCGACGCCGGCCGGCGGAGCGATGTCCGCGGCCGTGACGACTCCGGGGCCCTGCTTGCGCAGGTAAGCAACAACCGGCTCATCGTGCTCGGAGGAAACCGACAGGCTCTTGATGTTCAGGATGATCTCAGTGACATCCTCCTTGACACCGGGAACCGTGGTGAACTCGTGCAGCACGCCATCGATCCGGATGCTGGTTACAGCAGCACCGGGGATGGAGGAGAGCAGGGTACGGCGGAGGGAGTTTCCGAGGGTGTAGCCGAAGCCCGGTTCCAGCGGTTCAATGATGAAACGCGAACGGTTTTCGGAGACTACCTCTTCGGAGAGGGTGGGGCGCTGTGCAATGAGCACTTAGGTTTCCTTTCGGCGAGCATCCGCTATATGACGCAACACAGGTGGTGGAAATTCGGTCTGAAGACTTAACGCGGCTGGGCCTGCCCGGACCATCTACGGTCCGGGCAAGCTCCTGCTGCTGTAAAAGCCTTAGACGCGGCGGCGCTTCGGCGGACGGCAGCCGTTGTGCGCTGCGGGGGTGACGTCCTGGATGGAGCCAACCTCCAGGCCAGCGGCCTGCAGCGAGCGGATTGCGGTTTCGCGTCCGGAGCCCGGTCCCTTGACGAAAACGTCAACCTTGCGCATGCCGTGCTCCTGTGCGCGCTTGGCAGCGGCTTCGGCAGCCATCTGGGCAGCGAACGGGGTGGACTTACGCGAGCCCTTGAAGCCAACCTCACCTGAGGAAGCCCAAGAGATAACAGCGCCATTCGGATCCGTGATGGAAACGATGGTGTTGTTAAAAGTGCTCTTGATGTGCGCCTGGCCAAGCGCGATATTCTTCTTGTCCTTCTTACGCGGCTTGCGAACCGCGCCACGAGTCTTCGGGGGCATTATTTCTCCTACAGAAAGTTATTGGGGGAAGACGAGTCAATCCCGAGGGATTTAACGAGCCTTCTTCTTGCCTGCAACGGTGCGCTTCGGACCCTTGCGGGTACGTGCGTTCGTCTTCGTACGCTGTCCGCGCACTGGCAGGCCCTTGCGATGGCGAATACCTTCGTAGCTGCCGATTTCTACCTTGCGGCGGATATCAGCTGCTACTTCGCGGCGAAGGTCACCCTCAACCTTGTAGTTGCCTTCAATGTAGTCACGCAGCTCAACCAGCTGAGCATCGGTGAGGTCCTTAACACGGACGTCAGCGCTGATGCCAGTGGCAGCCAGGGTTTCGTGTGCACGGGTCTTGCCCACGCCGTAGATGTAAGTAAGCGCAATTTCCAACCGCTTTTCGCGGGGAATGTCTACGCCAGCGAGACGAGCCATAGTGGCAGTACTCCTTGAATAAACCGGAGGTCGTAGGCAGTACACCCGCACGTTCTGTGCGGCCCCAGCCTCCGACCGGGGGTTAGCTGTCCGGGCTCATGCGTCCCAATTCAGCTTGTGCTGCCTTTATTTACTTGCGTGGGTTAGCAACCCAGGGTTTCCTTCAGGGAAGGAAATTAGCCCTGGCGCTGCTTGTGGCGCGGGTTCTCGCAGATCACCATGACCCGGCCATTACGGCGGATCACTTTGCACTTTTCGCAGATCTGCTTGACGCTCGGCTTGACCTTCATGGCATTCCTTTGCGTGTGGCAGTTGGTCAACTGGAGCGGCCTTCGGCTCTTGCCGGGGCTGCCCAGAATTTACTTGTAGCGGTAGACGATACGACCCCGAGTGAGGTCATAAGGGCTCAGTTCCACCACTACCCGGTCCTCAGGGAGAATCCTGATGTAGTGCTGGCGCATCTTGCCTGAGATGTGTGCCAGAACGATGTGCTTGTTGGTGAGCTCAACGCGAAACATCGCATTGGGCAGCGCCTCAGTCACAACGCCCTCGATCTCAATGACCCCGTCCTTCTTGGCCATACCCTCCGCTAACTGTTGTTGCCGCAGCCCTGCCGGATTGCACCGGACAAGACCACGAACGTTTTTGTTGGATCGGTTATCACCTCAGGCCCCAAACAGGGCACAGCAGGGCAGACAACCAACAAGCAACACTACGCCACTTTGCGGCGAATGTTAAATCCAGCCATGTTAGCGCACTGCGCGCCGGTACGCACTATATTCAGCTGCCGGAGTTGAGACCGCCTCCGCCCTGTCCACTCCATCCAAAATGGCTAATCGTACGACGTCGGCTGCCGCACTCTGCAGCGTGATGAGGCTAATCTGCCGGGCAGTTTCGGTGCTGCGGTCCAGCGCAACGGTGCCTGTTGCGAGGCAGAAGACGGTGTCGCCATCAGCCAGCGTGTGGGAAGGGTCCAGCGCCCGGGCGATTCCGGCCTGGGCAGCAGAAGCAGTCCGCTTGCACTCGGCCACATCAAGCACGGCGTTGGTGGCGACCACAACCAGGGTGGTGTTGGGTCCGGGGGCTTCCGGCACCCCGGGCTGGGTCTCACGCCCGCCAGCGGCATTCGCCGCATACGGAAGACCCAGCGCGTTGACTACGGCAAGTGCCCCGATAACTGCACCGCTCTCCAGAGTTACCGATGCGGTGCCCACTCCCCCTTTGTAGGTCCTGGCGATGACCGCGCCGGTGCCGGCGCCCACATTGCCGCGTCCGACGTCGTGCCCTTCCTCCTGGCCAGCGGCGGCTTCCGTGGCGGCGTAACCCATCCCGGCGTCGGGGCGGGCACTGAAGTCACCGCCGCGGCCCAGGTCGAAAATAGCTGCGGCGGGAACGATGGGGACCACCCCGCCGGGAACCGCAAATCCTCGGCCGTGTTCCTCGCACCAGCGCTGGGCGCCGTGGGCAGAGGCCAGCCCGTAGGCGCTGCCGCCTGTCAGGACCACCGCGTCCACGGCGGACACCAGCGTGGTGGGGTCCAGTGCGTCGGTCTCATGGGTCGCGGGGCCTCCCCCGCCGACGTCCACGGAACCGACCGTACCCGGCGGCGGCAGGATCACCGTCACACCACTCAACCAGCCGCCGTCGGACTTCTGCTGGTGGCCCACCCGGATTCCCGGCACATCAGTAATGGCTCCCATGGGCTCCATTGTTCCCCCTCACCCAACTAAGTAGCAGCAGATGTCGTTTTGAGGGCTCAAAACGACATCTGCTGCTACCTGGTTGGGCAGGGGACGGGGGCAACGCCGGATTCCAAAGCAAACGCTGGGCGATCCGATAGACAACAGTCAGTAAACGGCCCGGGAAGGGTTGAACAACATATCCGCGTATGCCGGAAACCGGCTGTTGACACCCCGAGCGGTGTGGTGGAGTGAAGGCGGATCCTGCCCTGCCTCTTCCCAGGCCTGTTCACCGTTAGAGACCAATGACTTCACAACTCGCCGACAGGCACCCGCCGCTGGCCCCGTCCGGCCAAGCTGCCGGCACGCCCGCCAGGCCCCGCCACAACCGCTGGTCGCAGCGGAAACGGCGGGACTTCTTCGTTTTCCTCGCGCTGGCCTTGCCTAACCTGCTGCTCATCGCGGTATTCACCTACGTTCCACTGTTCAACAACCTCTACTACTCCACGCTGAACTGGACGCTCGGCTCCGCGTCCGCCACCGTCGTCGGGCTGGAAAACTACATCACGTTCTTCACCAGCGCGGACGCCGGCCGGGTACTGGGCACCACTGCCGTGTTTATGGCCGCAACAGTAGGCGGCTCCATGGTGCTGGGCTTGCTGGTGGCGCTGGCACTGAACTCGAAAGTCCGCGGCACTACCTTTGCCCGGTCGGCAGTCTTCGCGCCGTATGTGCTGTCCGGGGTGGGTGTTGGCCTGGTCTGGCTGTTCATCTTTGATCCCGGCTACGGTGTGCTGGCCTGGATCCTTCGGGGCTTCGGACAGCAGAGCCCGCAGTGGATCAACGATCCGGAACTCTCACTGGTGATGGTCATCATCGTGTACGTCTGGAAGAACCTGGGCTACTGCGCGGTGGTGTTCTCGCCGGGCTCCAGTCCCTGCCGCAGGATGTGATGGAGGCCGCCGCGCTGGACGGCGCCGGCCATTTCCGACGCTTTCTCAGCATGTCCCTGCCGCTGCTCTCCCCTACTACGTTCTTCCTGCTGATCACCACCATGCTCAGCTCCCTGCAGGCCTTTGACCTCATCCGAATCATGACGCCCCTGGGCAGCGGCACCAGCACGCTCATCTACGAGGCATACCTCCAAGCCTTCGGTGCCTATAACCGCGCCGGCTATTCCGCCGCCATCTCCGTGGTCCTGTTTGCAATCCTGCTGGTGATCACCGTGCTGCAGCTGCGGTTCATCGAAAAGAAGGTGCACTACTCATGAGCGCCCCCGCCGTCCTCCTCCCGGAACCTTCAACGTCCGACGCCGTCCCGCCCCGCGAGCGCGCATTCTCCCGTTCCAACCTGGCCAGGACAGTCGCTGCCGGGTATGCGCCGCTGGCCGTCGCTGTCCTGGTGGTCTTCCTGCCGCTGCTTTGGATGGTGCTGAGCTCGTTCAAGCAACCCGGCGAAATAGTGACTTTGGACCTGCAGGCGCTCCCGGCAACCCTGGACCCGGAGAACTACCAGGTGGCCATGACCACGGTCCCGTTCGGTCAGTTCTTCCTCAACAGCACCATTGTCACCGTGGTCGGCGGCGGCATCAAAGTGATCCTGGCCCTGCTCACCGCCTACGCGCTGGTGTTTGTGCGGTTTCCGTTCAAGAACGTGATCTTCGTCCTCATCCTCGTGGCCCTGATGGTTCCCGCGCAGGTGTCAATCCTGCCGAACTACATCCTGATCGCTGGAATGGGCGGGAAGAACACCCTGTGGGGCATCATCCTGCCCGGCCTGGGAACGGCGTTCGGCACCTTTTTGTTGCGCCAGCATTTCCTGACCCTGCCCGGTTCCATCCTGGAATCAGCAGAGATCGACGGCGCCGGCCACTGGCGGCGGCTCTGGCAGATCGTGGTGCCGGTGTCCGTCCCTTCCATCGCCACGGTTGCCCTGGTCACCGTGGTGAGCGAATGGAACGAGTACATCTGGCCGCTGATCATCACGGACAAGCCCGAAAGCATGACCCTCCCTGTGGGCTTGACCCTGCTACAGAACTCAGAGGGCAACGGTGCCGGCTGGGGAATCATGATGGCCGGCGCCGTCCTTGTGATCGTCCCCATCCTGGTCATCTTCGCCATGCTCCAGCGCTACATCGTCGCGGGCCTGACCCAGGGCAGCGTGACGGGCTAATCCCGGGCGGGTAGCGCCGTCGGGCACCGCCGTCGGGCATCCAAAACATCCATCCACCGCATCCAGCACCACCGAGGCACACAACGAAAGGCAGCACCATGTCCCTAACCCTTGATCGACGGTTCTTCCTCACCCTGGCCGGGGCCGGGGCAGGAGCCGCAGCACTGTCCGCCTGCGGCGGCCCGTCAACAACCCCCGGTGCCGCGGTGGCACCCGTTGCCGACATCGACTTCAGCGGGGTGAAGCCGGCCGCATCCATCGACTTCTGGTCCAACCACCCGGGCAAGTCACAGGATGTGGAAAAAAGCATCATCGAGAAGTTCCACGCCAAGTACCCGGACATCAAGGTGAACCTGGTAACAGCCGGCGCCAACTACGAGGAAATCGCCCAGAAGTTCCAGACCGCCCAGGCCGCCAAGTCAGGCCTGCCGTCCCTGGTGGTGCTCTCCGACGTTTGGTGGTTCCGCTACTACCTGAACGAAAGCATCATCCCGCTCGATTCGCTGGTCAAGCAACTGGACGTCAAGCTGGACGACTTCCGCACCTCGCTGGTGGACGATTACAAGTACGACGGCAAACAGTGGGCTCTGCCCTACGGCCGGTCCACGCCCTTGTTCTACTACAACAAGGACCACTTCGCTGCGGCAGGCCTGCCGGATCGTGCCCCGGCCACCTGGCAGGAATTCGCCGGCTGGGCACCCAAGCTCAAGGCAGCTTCCGGCGCCCAGTATGCCTTTATGCACCCCGCCCTCGCCGGGTACGCCGGCTGGACCCTGCAGAACAACCTCTGGGGCGAAGGCGGCGGCTGGTCCAAGGGCTGGGACATCACCTGCGACTCAGCCGAGTCCGTCGGGGCACTGCAGGCTGCCCAGGATTCCGTCTACAAGGACGCCTGGGCGGGGGTCTCCTCCAAGGAATCCGCCGACGACTTTGCAGCGGGCCTCGCCTCAGCCACTCTGTCCTCGACGGGTTCGCTGATCGGCATCCTGAAGTCCGCCAAGTTCAACGTGGGCGTTGGGTTCCTGCCGGGCGGCTCGAAGGCCACCTCAGGGGTGTGCCCCACTGGCGGAGCCGGCCTGGGCATCCCCAGCGGTGTCACCAAGGAAGAGCAGCTTGCGGCCGCCATGTTCCTTCAGTTCATGACCGAGCCGGAGAACACTGCGGCGTTTTCAGCCGCGACCGGTTACATGCCCACGCGGACCTCCGCTGACATGACAGCCGTGCTGGCCAAAACCCCGCAGATCAAGATCGCCATGGACCAACTGGCCGTGACCCGCGTCCAGGACAACGCCCGCGTATTCCTGCCCGGCGCAGACCAGGAGATGGCCAAGGCTGCCGCCAAGATCCTCACCCAACAGGGCGACGTGAAGGCGACCATGACGGAGCTGAAGGCCACGCTCGAGGGAATCTACACCAAGGACGTTAAACCCAGGCTCAAGGCCTGACTTACGGGATGGGGACGGGAACGACGCCGAGCGGCACCAGGTGCTCTGCCCCGCCGTCGGGCGCGGAAAGGACCCAGATCCCCTTGTCGTGGACGGCCACGGAATGCTCCCACTGGCAGGAGCGCTTCCCGTCCGTGGTCACCACGGTCCAGTCGTCGTCGAGCACGGCGGTGTCGATGCTGCCACGGACCAGCATGGGTTCGATGGCAAGGCACAGGCCGGGCCGGATCTTCGGGCCGCGGTGGCTGGTGCGGTAGTTCAGGACGTCCGGGGCCATGTGCATCTCCGAGCCGATCCCGTGGCCCACGTAGTCTTCCAGGATGCCCAGGGGCTTGCCGGGGACGGAGGAGACGTAGTCGTCGATGGCAGCACCGATATCTCCCACGTGGCTGCCGGACGCCAGTGCGGCGATGCCGCGCCACATGGCCGCCTGTGTGACATCGGAAAGACGCTGGTCCTCGGGGTCTGCCGTGCCCACGATAACTGTGCGGGCCGAGTCCGAGTGCCAGCCGTCGACGATGGCTCCGCCGTCGATCGAGATGATGTCGCCGTCGTTGAGGACCCGTCCGCCGGGGATGCCGTGCACCACTTCCTCGTTGACGGACGTGCAGATGGTGGCCGGGAAACCGTGGTAGCCGAAGAAGTTGGACTTGGCGCCGGCCTGGTTCAGGACGGCCGCGAATACGTCGTCCAGGTGTTTGGTGGTGACCCCGGGCACCGCGGCCTCAACTGCTGCGTCCAGCGCACGGCTGAGGACCAGGCCCGCCTCGTGCATAGTGCGCATCTGGGCGTTGGTCTTATATTCGATACGGGGCTGGCCGAAAGCCATGGTATGTCCTTTCAATGGCTGAGGCTCCTCCCGGAATCCGGGAGGAGCCTCGAATAACTGTTGCCGGGATCAGGCGGCCTGTGCTGCCTTGATGGCCTGCATGACGCGGTTGGTTACCTCGTCGATGCCGCCGATGCCGTCCACCTGGGTCAGGATGCCGCGTTCGGCATACTTGGCCACAACGGCCTCGGTCTGCTCGTGGTACAGGTCCAGGCGGTGGCGGATGACGGCTTCGTTGTCGTCGCTCCGGCCCGTTTCCTTCGCCCGGCCAAGCAGCCGGTGCACCAGTTCCTCGTCGTCGGCAGTGAGCTGCAGGACGACGTCGAGCTTCTCCTCGCCCTTGGCGAGGATCTCGTCGAGGTAGTCCACCTGGGCGGTGGTACGGGGGTAACCGTCCAGCAGGAAGCCGGTTTCGACGTCGGCCTCGCTGAGGCGGTCACGCACCATCTTGTTGGTGACGCTGTCCGGTACAAAGTCGCCGGCATCCATGTACTTTTTGGCCTCGACGCCCAGCGGCGTCTCACCCTTGACGTTGGCGCGGAAGATATCGCCGGTGGAGATCGCAACGACGCCGAGGCGTTCGGAGATCCGCTCTGCCTGCGTTCCTTTGCCGGAACCGGGAGGTCCGATAATTAGCATTCTCGTCATCGCAAAAGCCCTTCGTAGTGACGTTGTTGTAGCTGCGCGTCAATCTGCTTGACCGTCTCCAGGCCCACACCCACCATGATCAGGATCGACGTACCGCCGAACGGGAAGTTCTGGTTCGCGTTGATCAGGACCAGGGCGACGAGCGGGATCAGTGCCACAAAGCCCAGGTACAGGGCGCCGGGCAGGGTGATCCTGGACAGGACGTACTGCAGGTAGTCCGCCGTCGGCTTGCCAGCCCGGATGCCCGGGATGAAGCCGCCGTACTTCTTCATGTTGTCCGAGACCTCTTCAGGGTTGAAGGTGATCGCGACATAGAAGTAGGTGAAAAACACAATCATGGCGAAGTAGAGCGCCATGTAAATCGGGTGGTCACCGCGGGTGAGGTTGTTGTTGATCCACTCCACCCACGGGGCCATTGTCTCGCCCTGCTTGGGCTGGTTGAACTGCGCAATCAGGCCCGGCAGGTAGAGCATGGACGACGCGAAGATCACGGGGACCACGCCGGCCATGTTGACCTTGATGGGGATGTACGTACTGGTGCCGCCCACAGTGCGGCGTCCAATCATCCGCTTGGCGTACTGCACCGGGACGCGACGCTGGGACTGCTCCACAAAGACCACCAGGGCAACGGTGACCAGGCCAATGGCCAGGACCATAAAGAACGTGCCCGGACCCTGAGAGGTCCAGATAGCGCCCAGGGAGGTGGGGAAGCTTGCGGCGATGGAGGTGAAGATGAGCAGCGACATGCCGTTGCCCACACCCTTTTCGGTGACGAGCTCGCCCATCCACATGATCAGGCCGGTGCCGGCCGTCAGCGTGATGATGATCAGGATGGTGGTGATCACACTGGTGTCCGGGATGATGTCCAGCGCACAGCCTGGCAGGAGCTGGCCTGAACGCGCCAGCGACACCAGTGTCGTGGCGTTGAGCAGGCCCAGGGCGATGGTGAGGTACCGCGTGTATTGGGTCAGCTTGGACTGCCCGGAGGCGCCCTCCTCGTACAGCTGCTGGAACCGGGGAATGACCACCCGGAGCAGCTGCACGATGATGCTCGCCGTGATGTACGGCATGATGCCCAGCGCGAAGATGGACACCTGAAGCAATGCACCGCCGCTGAACAGGTTAACGAGCTGGTAGAGCCCGCCTGCGGTCTGACCGTTCTGCAAGCATTGCTGGACATTCTGGTAGTTCACACCAGGCGAGGGAATGAAGGCGCCCAAGCGGAAGATGGTGATGATTCCCAGCGTGAACAACAACTTGCGTCGCAGATCAGGCGTGCGAAAGGCCCGGCCAAATGCGCTAAGCAAGCGTCCTCCTGTGGTGTAAATAAGAGTGGGGTGATGGGAGTCAATTAATCCCAACAACCGAGTCTAACGGTTGTATGCGCCATGCGAACAATCCGTAAGGCCGCCCATGCGGCAAACGGACGGAAATAGTCGGCCGGCGGGATGTGAAAAAACTCCCGGTACGCGGAGCCTGGGGCCCCGCATACCGGGAGTTCACAACGGGCGTTCGCCCACCGCCTCGTTAGAGGGCGGTGGTGCTTCCGCCTGCTGCAGCAATCTTTTCTGCTGCGCTGGCCGAGAATGCGTGGGCGGTGACGTCAACCTTGACGGTGATGTCGCCGGTGCCAAGCACCTTGACGGGCTGGTTCTTGCGAACGGCACCCTTTTCGACCAGGTTCTCCACGGTGACTGCGCCACCTTCCGGGAACAGCTCGTTGAGCTTGTCCAGGTTTACAACCTGGAACTCAACCCGGAACGGGTTCTTGAAGCCGCGCAGCTTCGGCAGGCGCATGTGCAGCGGCAGCTGGCCGCCGGCAAAGCCAGCCTTGATCTGGTAGCGGGCCTTCGTACCCTTGGTACCGCGGCCAGCGGTCTTACCCTTGGAACCTTCACCACGACCAACGCGGGTCTTGGCGGTCTTGGCACCCGGGGCGGGACGCAGGTGGTGGACCTTCAGAGCGTTCTGCTTCTCAGCAGTCGCGCTCTGTGCCTTCTCAGCAGTGTTTTTCTCTGCCATTTACTTCGCCTCCTCTACCTTTACCAGGTGCGGAACCGTGTTGAGCATTCCAACGGTCACGGCGTCGGCGGTGCGGACAACGGTGTGTCCGATCCGCTTCAGGCCGAGGGACCGAAGGGTGTCGCGCTGGTTCTGCTTGCCGCCAATGACGGACTTGATCTGAGTGATCTCCAACTGAACGTCGGAGGGAATCAGGTTCTTAGCCATAACTTAGACACCCGCCTTCTGGTTCAGGAGAGCCTTCACCATTGCCGGCGGAGCAACTTCGTCCAGCGGCAGGCCGCGGCGTGCTGCCACTGCTGCCGGCTCTTCGAGGCGCTTCAGGGCATCAACGGTCGCGTGAACGATGTTGATGGCGTTCGAGGAACCGAGCGACTTGGAGAGGATGTCGTGGATGCCCACGCACTCCAGTACTGCACGGACCGGGCCACCGGCGATAACACCGGTACCGGCGGAAGCCGGACGCAGCATTACGACGCCGGCAGCAGCCTCACCCTGAACGCGGTGCGGGATGGTGTTGCCAATGCGGGGAACGCGGAAGAAGGACTTCTTGGCCTCTTCAACGCCCTTCGCGATTGCGGCAGGAACTTCCTTAGCCTTGCCGTAGCCAACGCCGACCATACCGTTGCCGTCACCAACAACGACCAGGGCGGTGAAGCTGAAGCGACGACCACCCTTGACGACCTTGGAAACGCGGTTGATGGTAACAACGCGCTCTACGAACTGGCTCTTCTCAGCTTCACGGCCGCCGTCGCGGCCGCCACGGCCACCACGGTCGCCGCGGCCCTGGCCACGGTCTCCACGCTCGCCACGACGAGCGCCACCACGGCGGTCATCGGCAGCAGCGGGAGCAGTGGTCTCAGTGGCCGGAGCAGCTACGGCTTCAGTCGCCTTCTGATCTGCAGACACAGTGTCCTTTTCCTTGTTTGCTTCCGTCACAGTGACAGCCCACCTTCACGTGCACCGTCAGCGACGGCGGCGATCCGGCCGTGGTACTTGTTACCACCGCGGTCGAAGACAACAGCTTCGATACCGGCAGCCTTGGCACGCTCGGCGACGAGCTCGCCAACGCGCTTGGCCTTGGCAGTCTTGTCACCGTCAAATGCACGAAGGTCGGCTTCCAGAGTGGACGCGCTCGCTACGGTCAGGCCCTTGGTGTCATCGACAACCTGGACGAATACGTGGCGTGCGGAACGGTTGACGACCAGACGAGGACGTACAGCCGTACCGGAGATGCGCTTGCGGATACGAAGCTGGCGACGGCTGCGCGAAGCAGACTTGCTCTTGTTCGTACGCTTCTTATTAATTGAGATGGCCATGGTTACTTACCAGCCTTTCCGACCTTGCGGCGGATGACTTCGCCGGCGTAACGGATGCCCTTGCCCTTATAGGGGTCCGGCTTCCGCAGCTTGCGAATGTTGGCAGCAACCTCGCCGACCTGCTGCTTGTTGATACCTGAAACAGAGAGCTTGGTCGGGGTCTCAACTGCAAAGGTGATGCCCTCCGGTGCGGAGACATTTACCGGGTGGCTGAAGCCGAGAGCGAACTCAAGGTCAGATCCCTTGGCCTGAACGCGGTAACCAGTACCAACGATTTCAAGCTTCTTCTCGTAGCCCTTGGTTACGCCCTCGATCATGTTGGAGATCAGGGTGCGGGTCAGGCCGTGGAGTGAACGGGAGGCGCGCTCGTCGTTCGGGCGGGCGACAGTCAGGGTGTCTGCTTCCAGGGAAACCTCGATCGGGCTGGCCACAGTGTGGTTCAGCTCGCCTTTGGAACCCTTGACGCTGACGACAGAGCCGTCAACCTTGACCTCAACGCCGGCAGGAACGGTGATGGGGAGACGTCCAATACGTGACATTATTCTCTTCCTTTCCCGTTACCAGACGTAAGCGAGGACTTCGCCGCCCACGCCCTTCTTGCCGGCCTGCTTGTCAGTCAGGAGGCCGGAAGAGGTGGACAGGATTGCGACACCCAGGCCACCGAGCACGTGCGGCAGGTTGGTGGACTTTGCGTAAACACGCAGTCCCGGCTTGGAAATACGACGAACGCCAGCGATTGAACGCTCGCGGTTCGGACCGAACTTGAGCTCGAGGGTCAGCTTCTTGCCAACCTCAGCGTCTTCTTCTTTCCAGGAGGCGATGTAACCTTCGGCCTTCAGGATGTCGGCAACGCGTGCCTTGAGCTTGCTGTACGGCATGGTCACGGAATCGTGGTATGCCGAGTTTGCGTTGCGCAGACGCGTAAGCATGTCTGCGACAGGATCTGTCATTGTCATTTTGGGCTCTTGCCCTTCCTCATAACGGTTTCCTCGCTGCTGCCTAAAGCCTCAGCGAAGGACCTGTTACGTAGTTAGATTAGTCTTCGGCCTTGAACGGGAAACCAAGCGCCTTCAGCAGCGCGCGGCCTTCGTCATCGGTCTTGGCAGTGGTAACAACCGTGATGTCCATACCGCGAACGCGGTCGATGGAATCCTGGTCGATTTCGTGGAACATAACCTGCTCGGTCAGACCGAAGGTGTAGTTGCCGTTGCCATCGAACTGCTTGCCGCTGAGGCCGCGGAAGTCGCGGATACGGGGCAGAGCCAGCGTGACCAGACGATCCAGGAATTCCCACATGCGGTCTCCACGCAGGGTAGCGTGGGCGCCGATGGGCATGCCTTCGCGCAGCTTGAACTGTGCGATCGACTTGCGGGCCTTGGTTACCTGCGGCTTCTGGCCGGTGATCAGGGTCAGATCGCGGACAGCGCCGTCGATCAGCTTGGAGTCCTTAGCGGCATCTCCAACACCCATGTTCACAACGACCTTCACCAGGCGGGGAACCTGGTTGACGTTCTCGTACTTGAATTCCTCAATGAGCGTGCTCTTGATGGAATCGGCGTACTTGGTCTTCAGACGAGGAACGATCTTCGTTGCCGGAGTCTCGAGAGTCTCAGTCATTAGATGTCCTTCCCGGAGCTCTTGGCCACGCGTACACGCACTTCGCGCTTCACGCCATTGCGCTCAACGGTCTCGGTGCGGAAACCAACGCGGGTGGGCTTCTTGGTGGACGGGTCAACCAGGGCCACGTTGGAGATGTGGATCGAAGCTTCGACAACCTCGATACCACCGGTCTTGGTGCCGCGCTGCGACTGACCGACCTTGGTGTGCTTGGTTACGCGGTTAATGCCTTCGACCAACACGCGGTTGCTCTCCGGGAATACGCGCAGAACCTTGCCCTGCTTGCCTTTGTCGCCGCCGCGCTCAGCCTTGGCGCCAGTGATGACCTGAACGAGGTCACCCTTCTTGATCTTAGCCATGGACTAGAGCACCTCCGGAGCCAGAGAAACGATCTTCATGAACTTCTTGTCACGGAGTTCACGACCAACCGGTCCGAAGATGCGGGTACCGCGGGGGTCACCGTCAGCCTTCAGGATCACAGCTGCGTTCTCGTCAAACTTGATGTAGGAACCATCCGCACGGCGGCGTTCCTTCTTGGTACGGACGATGACTGCCTTGACAACATCGCCCTTCTTTACGTTGCCGCCCGGAATTGCGTCCTTGACGGTAGCGACGATGACGTCGCCAATGCCTGCGTAGCGACGGCCAGATCCACCGAGAACGCGAATGGTAAGGATTTCCTTAGCACCCGTGTTGTCGGCGACCTTGAGTCGCGACTCCTGCTGAATCACTATTTACTCCTTGCGTCGCGCTGGTTCTCAGACCGAAAATCTTCCTACGGAATGAGCCTTGCGGAACGGTTGATCGGGGTGTCTCTTGACCTGCCTGGATTTTGCCAGACCAGGCCTAAACGCCCGTGCCAAAAACATTTGCTTCCCAAGCGAATTGGACGCAGTCCAAGTGCAAGGGGGCACTATGCCGTGGCACGATTGTTTACGAGGTTTGATGACGGCGCACAAAAGGCGCCATACAAACTCAATATCCTAGCACAGATCGGGACAGTCCCCATATCACAGGCCGGGCCGCTGCATCAAAGAACGACGGCGTCACGCACGGCATTCTTTCGGCGCACCGCCGGTGCCGCTCCCCCGCGAACCCGGGCCGCCGCCGTCGTACGTTCCGTGAAAAAGTGCTGCGTGTGACGCCCCAGGCCGCCCGTCCCGGAAATGAGGAAACCCCCGTTCCCAAAGGGAACGGGGGTTTCCGGGGCATAGCCCAGCAGCACAGCTGCAGGTATTACTTAGCCTTCTCGAGGATCTCCACGAGCCGCCAGTTCTTCGTGGCGGACAGCGGGCGGGTCTCAGCGATGACTACGAGGTCGCCGATGCCGGCGATGTTCTCTTCGTCGTGAGCCTTGACCTTCGAGGTGCGGCGGATGACCTTGCCGTAGAGGGCGTGCTTCACGCGGTCTTCAACCTGGACAACGATGGTCTTTTCCATCTTGTCCGAAACCACGTAGCCGCGACGCGTCTTACGGTAACCGCGCTGCTCAGCCGTAGCTGCCGTAGCAGTTTCCGTCACGTTCTCGTCCTTTTCACTCACTTGGCATCCTCCTCGGTCTCAACCGTTTCAGCCTTTTCGGCCTTCTTGGTTGTTGCCTTCTTGGACTTCTTTTCTTCCTTGGCTTCCACAACCGGTGCGGCAACCTCGGCACGAATGCCCAGCTCGCGTTCACGGAGAACGGTGTAGATGCGTGCGATGTCCTTCTTTACCGCGCGCAGACGACCGTGGTTCTCCAGCTGGCCGGTGGCGGACTGGAAACGCAGGTTGAACAGCTCTTCCTTAGCCTTGCGGAGTTCTTCAACGAGACGCTCGTTGTCGAAACCGTCCAGCTGTGCGGGAGCGAGTTCCTTGGATCCTACTGCCATTTCTATTCACCACCTTCGCGACGCAGAATGCGTGCCTTCAACGGGAGCTTGTGGATTGCCAGGCGCAGGGCCTCGCGTGCCACCGATTCTTCGACACCGGAGATCTCAAAGAGAACCCGGCCCGGCTTGACGTTGGCGACCCACCATTCCGGTGAACCCTTACCGGAACCCATGCGGGTTTCAGCAGGCTTCTTCGTCAGGGGACGGTCCGGGTAGATGTTGATCCAGACCTTACCGCCACGCTTGATGTGGCGGGTCATCGCGATACGTGCAGACTCGATCTGACGGTTGGTTACGTATGCCGGGCTCAGGGCCTGGATGCCGTACTCACCGAAGGAGACCTTGGTGCCGCCCGTAGCAGCGCCGGAACGACCCGGGTGGTGCTGCTTGCGGTGCTTGACTCGACGTGGGATAAGCATTTAAGCCTGTCCTCCTTCTACTGCAGCAGGTGCAGCCTCAACTGCCGGAGCCTCTGCAGCGGGAGCTGCTTCGGCGGCCGGACGGTCGGTACGACGGCGGCGGTCACCACGGTCAGCACCGCCCGGGCGGCCCGGACGGTCGCTGGCGCCGCGGCCACGGGACGGAGCAGCAGCTGCCTGCTGGGCCAGTTCCTTGGCGGTGACGTCACCCTTGTAGATCCAGACCTTCACGCCGATGCGGCCGAAGGTGGTCTTGGCCTCGTAGAAGCCGTAGTCGATGTTCGCACGGAGGGTGTGCAGGGGCACACGGCCTTCGCGGTAGAACTCCGAGCGGGACATTTCAGCGCCGCCCAGTCGACCCGAGCAGGCGATACGGATGCCCTTGGCACCTGCACGCTGCGCGGACTGCATGGCCTTCTTCATCGCACGGCGGAACGCCACGCGGGAAGTCAGCTGCTCAGCAACGCCCTGGGCAACAAGCTGCGCTTCCATCTCGGGGTTCTTGACCTCGAGGATGTTCAGCTGGACCTGCTTGCCGGTGAGCTTTTCGAGCTCGCCGCGGATGCGGTCTGCTTCAGCGCCGCGGCGGCCGATGACGATGCCCGGGCGTGCCGTGTGGATGTCCACGCGGACACGGTCACGGGTGCGCTCGATTTCGACCTTGGCGATACCGGCGCGCTCCATGCCAACAGACATGAGCTGGCGGATACGGATGTCTTCGCGAACGAAGTCCTTGTACCGCTGTCCGGCCTTGGTGCTGTCAGCGAACCAGTGCGATACGTGATCGGTGGTGATGCCGAGTCGGAACCCGTGCGGGTTTACTTTCTGTCCCACTTAGCGAGCCTCCTCTTTCTCCGGGGTAGCGACTACCACGGTGATGTGGCTGGTGCGCTTCTTGATCTGAAATGCACGACCCTGGGCACGCGGCTGGAACCGCTTCATGGTCGGGCCTTCATCAACAAACGCTTCGCTGATGATGAGGTCACCTTCGTCAAACGCCACGCCGTCGCGGTCCGCGAGGACCCGGGCGTTGGAGATTGCCGACTGAACTACCTTGAATACCGGCTCAGAAGCTGCCTGGGGGGCAAACTTCAGAATTGCCAGAGCCTCGTTCGCTTGCTTACCACGAACAAGGTTGACGACGCGCCGGGCCTTCATAGGCGTTACGCGGATGTGACGCGCAATTGCCTTGGCTTCCATTGCTTTCCTTCTCTCGTCTATGACGTAAGTGCAGGCGCCTAGCGGCGCTTGCCCTTACGGTCGTCCTTGACATGGCCGCGGAATGTCCGCGTGGGAGCGAATTCGCCGAGCTTGTGCCCGACCATCGACTCGGTGACAAACACCGGAATGTGCTTGCGTCCGTCATGTACGGCGATCGTGTGCCCGAGCATGTCGGGGATGATCATCGAACGGCGGGACCAGGTCTTAATGACGTTCTTGGTGCCCTTTTCGTTTTCCCTATCCACCTTCACAAAGAGGTGCTGGTCAACGAAGGGACCTTTTTTCAGGCTGCGTGGCATGTGTCCAGGCTCCTATCGCTTGTTCTTGCCAGTACGACGGCGACGAACAATAAGCTTGTCGCTCTCTTTGTTGGGGCGGCGGGTGCGGCCTTCACGCTTACCGTTGGGGTTGACGGGGTTACGTCCACCGGACGTCTTACCCTCACCACCACCGTGCGGGTGGTCAACCGGGTTCATGGCGACACCACGGACGGTCGGGCGGACGCCCTTCCAGCGCATGCGGCCAGCCTTACCCCAGTTGATGTTCGACTGCTCTGCGTTGCCGACCTCGCCGACGGTTGCGCGGCAGCGCACGTCAACGTTGCGGATTTCGCCAGAAGGCAGTCGCAGCTGGGCGAAGCGGCCTTCCTTGGCTACAAGCTGGATCGATGCGCCGGCGGAGCGGCCCATCTTGGCGCCGCCACCCGGACGCAGTTCAACTGCGTGGATAACGGTACCCACCGGAATGTTGCGCAGGGGCAGGTTGTTGCCAGGCTTGATGTCAGCGTTGGCACCTGCTTCTACGAAGTCACCCTGGGAGAGCTTGTTCGGGGCGATGATGTAACGCTTGGTGCCATCAACGTAGTGCAGGAGGGCGATGCGAGCCGTACGGTTCGGATCGTACTCAATTTCAGCAACGCGGGCGTCAACGCCGTCTTTGTCGTGGCGACGGAAGTCGATCAGACGGTACTGGCGCTTGTGGCCACCACCTTTGTGACGGGTCGTGATCTTACCGGTGTTGTTACGGCCGCCCTTTTTGGGCAGCGGACGTACCAACGACTTTTCCGGCGTCGACCGCGTGATTTCGGTGAAGTCCGCTACGCTCGAGCCACGACGGCCCGGGGTAGTCGGCTTATATTTACGGATTCCCATAATTTATTTCCTCGTTAAAGTGGTCTCCGCTACGCGAGCGGACCGCCGAAGATGTCGATAGTGCCTTCTTTGAGGGTGACAATCGCACGCTTGGTGTTCTTGCGGGTACCCCATCCGAATTTGGTGCGCTTGCGCTTACCGGCACGGTTGATGGTGTTGATCGAGTCGACCTTGACGGAGAAAATCTTCTCCACGGCCAGCTTGATCTCGGTCTTGTTCGAGCGGGGGTCCACCAGGAAGGTGTACTTTCCCTCATCGATCAGGCCGTAGCTCTTTTCCGATACGACGGGTGCAAGCACGACGTCGCGCGGGTCCTTGATGGTGGCTGCACTCACTTGGCATCCTCCTCGTTCTTTGCAGCCTTGTCAGCAACGAATGCTTCGTAGGCAGCCTTGGTGAAGACTACGTCGTCAGAAACGAGAACGTCGTAGGTGTTCAGCTGGTCTGAGTACAGAACGTGAACATCCTCGAGGTTGCGCACGGACAGTGCAGCAACATCGTTGGCGCGCTCAATGACAACGAGCAGGTTCTTGCGCTCAGAGACGCCGCGCAGCGTTGCCAGTGCTTCCTTGGAGGACGGCTTGGAGCCGGCAACCAGGTCAGCGACAACGTGGATGCGTCCGTTGCGGGCGCGGTCAGAGAGTGCGCCGCGCAGTGCAGCAGCAATCATCTTCTTGGGGGTGCGCTGGCTGTAGTCACGCGGTGTGGGACCGTGGACAACGCCACCGCCGGTCATGTGAGGAGCACGGATTGAACCCTGACGGGCGCGGCCGGTGCCCTTCTGCTTGAACGGCTTGCGGCCTGCACCGGAAACTTCAGCGCGGGTCTTGGTCTTGTGGGTACCCTGGCGAGCAGCAGCGAGCTGTGCAACGACGACCTGGTGCAGCAGCGGCACGTTGGTCTGAACGTCGAAGATCTCTGCAGGCAGGTCAACCTTGACAGTGTTAGCCATTGGACTAGGCTCCCTTCACGGCGGTGCGTACGAGTACGACCTGGCCGCGGGCGCCGGGGACGGCACCCTTGATCAGGAGCAGCGACTTCTCGACGTCAACAGCGTGAACCGTGAGGTTCAGCGTGGTGTGACGAACGGCGCCCATGCGGCCGGCCATTTTCATGCCCTTGAAGACGCGGCTCGGGGTGGATGCGCCACCGATTGAACCGGGCTTACGGTGGTTCTTGTGGGCACCGTGGGAAGCTCCAACGCCGTGGAAGCCGTGACGCTTCATAACACCGGCGAAGCCCTTACCCTTTGTGGTGCCAATGACGTCGATCTTCTGGCCGGCTTCGAAGAGCTCAACAGAAAGCTCCTGGCCCAGCTCGTAAGAGTCAGCATCTGCAGTGCGCAGTTCGACGACGTGGCGGCGAGGCGTGACGCCTGCCTTTTCAAAGTGACCAGCCAGCGGCTTGGTGACCTTGCGGGGATCGATCTGGCCGTAGCCGATCTGAACGGCGACGTAGCCATCGGTCTCTGCGTTGCGCAGCTGCGTGATGACGTTCGAATCTGCCTGGACCACAGTGACGGGGATGAGCTTGTTGTTCTCGTCCCAGACCTGGGTCATGCCGAGCTTCGTGCCCAGCAGGCCCTTTACGTTACGGGTTGCGGTCATAGTCTCTCAGCACCTCCCTACAGCTTGATTTCGATGTTCACGTCGGCGGGCAGGTCGAGACGCATAAGCGAGTCAACAGCCTTCGGCGTGGGATCGATGATGTCGATAAGACGCTTGTGCGTGCGCATTTCAAAGTGCTCGCGGCTGTCCTTGTACTTGTGCGGAGAGCGGATTACGCAGTAAACGTTCTTCTCCGTCGGAAGCGGCACGGGGCCTACTACCGTTGCGCCTGCGCGCGTGACCGTCTCAACGATCTTCCGTGCTGAAACGTCAATGACCTCGTGGTCGTATGACTTCAGCCGGATGCGGATTTTTTGTCCCGCCATGTCGCCTGACTCTCTTTCAGTCTGTGCTTCCCCTGGTTGGGGCTGCCCTGTTCACTTACTCGTTGTGTGGCTGCCGAAGCATTTGAAGTCTTAACTACCACCCGCCGCACAAACTGAATCCGGATGAATCCGGGTTCCTCACCTTGCCGGCGCAACCGACCCCCGCGGTCGGGCGTGTCGCGATTTTCACGCATACAAATCCGCAGTTCCATGGGGAGTGGGTTATGTTTGGTCTTCAACTTGGACCCTGACACCCGGCATTATCCGGATCGGGACACGAAGAAGCGCTTGAACAACTCATCTAGTATGCCGGATATTATCGGCAGAAGCGAATCTGCCTTGTTCTTGCCGCCCCTGGATCATTGCCTTCGATAACCTGCGAATGGATGATGGGGGCATGACGGTCGAAAATGTTGCTTCCGTCCGCGATCTCGCGGACCGGCTGCCGCCTTCCTTTACGCTGGGCGTTGCCGCAGCCGCATTCCAGATTGAGGGGGCCCTGGCTGAGGACGGACGTGGCCCGTCCGGCTGGGACGCCTTTGTGCAGAAGCCCGGAAGCATCATGGACGGCCACTCCCCCGCGGTGGCCTGCGACCACTACAACCGATTCCCCGAGGACATCGCCCTCATGCGGGAACTGGGCATTGATTCCTACCGTTTTTCCCTCTCCTGGCCCCGGATCCAACCTGACGGGCGCGGCGCCATCAACAGCCAGGGCCTGGACTTCTATGACCGGCTGATTGACCGGCTCCTGGAGGCCGGTATCTCGCCCATGGCCACGCTGTACCACTGGGACACTCCCCTGCCCCTGGAGCACGGCGGCGGCTGGATGAACCGCGCCACAGCAGAGCGGTTCGCAGAGTACTGCCTAGTGGCCGGACAGCGTTTCGGCGACCGCGTCTCCCAATGGGTGACCCTCAATGAGCCCGTGTCAGTAACACTCAACGGGTATGCGCTCGGTGTCCACGCTCCCGGGCGGGCACTCATGTTTGACGCCCTGCCCTCGATCCATCACCAGCTCCTTGCCCACGGCCTGGGTGTCCAGGCCCTGCGTGCCGCGGGCGTCAAGGGCGGCGTGGGAGTAACCAACCTGCACTCACCGGTGCGACCCGCCAGCCGGAAGGTCGGCGACAGGCTCGTGGCGAGGCTGTACGACCTCCTGATGAACAGAATCTATGCAGACCCTGTGCTGCTGGGCAGGTACCCCAAGCTCCCCGTGGTGTCACGGCCCTGGCTCCATTCCATCGGAAAGCTTTCGGACGCTGACCTGAAGACCATCCACCAGCCGCTGGACTTCTATGGCCTGAATTACTACTTCCCGGTGAAGGTGGCCCTCGGACGCGGCATTACCCCCATTCCCGCCGACACGCACAAGGCCGTTGCTCAATTGCCCTTCCACGAAGTGGGGTACCCGGAATACCAGACCACCGGCTTCGGGTGGCCGGTGGCCCCCGCGCATCTGGGCATTCTCCTCGCGGAACTTCGGGACCGCTACGGGGATGCCTTGCCGCCGGTCTACATCACCGAAAGCGGCGCCAGCTTCCCGGAACCGGATCGCGTGGACGGCCCCCTCCAGGATGCGCGCCGGGTGAACTACATCGCCGATCACTTGCGGCAGGCGGTTGACGCGACGGCTCCAGGCGGAATCGCCGAGGGGCTCGACCTCCGTGGGTACTATGTCTGGACACTCATGGATAACTTTGAATGGGCCGCGGGCTACTCCCAGCGCTTCGGGCTGATCCACGTGGATTTTGAAACGCAGGAGCGGACGCCGAAGTCGTCCTTCTACTGGTACCAGGCCTTGAGCCGGGAGCGGAAGAGGCTGCCCGGCTGAGCACGGGGCAACCTCAAGGCTTGCAAGCGCCGTCTGCGCGCAATCGCCCTACTGGTTCTTTTTTGCCCGGTTGATGCGCTTGGCGCGGTCGATCTCATTCCGGAAATACTTCTTCGCCCAAAAAACACCGGCAACAACTGCAACCACAACAGCCAGGAAAATTAGCCATTCCATGATGTGCTCCTCTCGATGCAAGCAACAGTATCAGTGCTTGCTGAACGGCTCCCCGCCATCCGGCTGGTCAGGTGGAGGCTGTCCTGGAGACGGCTGCAGCGCCGGTTTCTCCCCGGCCGTTCCGCGGTTCAGCCGCCAGACTGCGAACACAATAAGCCCGACGGCGATCAGTGCCAGGAGCGCGAACGTGTACTGACGCATTGCCCAGAGAATGCATGCGGCCACTCCGGCGGCTCCCCACCAGACAAACAACCGTTCACCCAACCCCAGGCCGGCGAGCAGAAGCCCTGCGAAGAGGACCAGCACCCACAATTGCTGGCTGCCGCTACCGCCAAAAACAACACCCAGGGCGCTCAGCGTGAGCAGTCCGGCCGCGGCTCCCAGAAGGAGCCTGCCGGCATTCCGCTGTCCTGTAGTGAAGCGCAGGATCCCCAGGCCGGCCCCGGCGAGCACGTACCACTGGGCTACCCAGAACGGGTCAGGCAGGCCAAGTGAAAGGCTGTAGTTCAGCCCGTACTGCCCATCCAGGTCGAAGATGGCGGCCCGCTGCACCGCCGCCACGACCGCCACAAACCCAGTCTCGGCAACGATCCGGCGTGCCGTTCCCGGAGCTTCGAGGCAGGCTACTCCCACCGCCGCAGCCAAGGCAAAGGCTGCTGCCCATGCCGTCGCGTCGGGACGCACCCCGGTCAAGGCGACAATGCAAAGCCCCAGGAAGGCCCCTCCGGCCAAGGACCAGCGGCGCACGGGGTCGGCGGCCAGCTCTCCACTGCGGTACAGCCGTGCGCCATACAGTCCAGCAGCTGACAGTCCCGCGCCGCAAAGCCACGTAAGATACTGGCCCCACTCCCCCGGAACATCCCGGAAGGCAGCATCTGCCAGCTGCGTGCCGCCGGCCAGGGCAGCAAGCGCGGCCGGTACGTACAGCCAGGGCAGCTCCTCAACGTGCGAGGCCGTGAAGCACACCCCGGCGAGCACCAGGAGGGCAGCGCCCATAACCCAGCCCGTCGCCGTCGTGGACACAAACAGGGCGGTCAGGGCAAATGACCCGGCGGTGGTGAGCCAGAGCCAGTGGTCGACCTCCGTCACAGCAACGTTGCGCCCGCGCAGCATTACGCCTGCAAGTGAAGCGAGGATCGCCCCGAGCAACAGCACTGCCGCAGTGCCGGTGTAGTCGAGTACCGGAGCCGCCAGGAAGCTCGCGCTGCCCGCTCGGCTGCCAGAGGCGAAACTGACCACGGGCCCCAATGATAGGACCCCGAACAGCAGCGCATAGACGGCGAAGTAGAGGGAGCCTCGCGCCGCGAAGAACCGGCGCGCCACGACTGCCGAACATAGCAACAGTGCCAACTCCAGGAGCACCACCCAGCGTCCGCCGTCGTCGTCGGAAGTCCTCGCCCAGCCCAGCCGGGCCTGCCAGGCATAAGCGAGGGGAAGAAGGGCCTGGCCAGCGAGCGTGATCCAGACGGCCGCCTGCTGGAAAGGAACTTCAGCCAGCCGTGAACGCATCAGCCAGCGGATTCCGTGCTGGGCAGCCAGCACAAGCGCGAAGGTGACGGAGACGGCGGTCGGAGACGCCGTGGCGTCGTAACTGAGGACTGCAGCGAGGGCGGCCGTCAACAGCCTGGCTCCTGCAAAATACCAGCCCTTCCATAAGGGCTGGCCGGATGCCACCACCATCACCGCGGCAAACACGGCAAAGATTCCCAGCACGAGTTCAACCACCAACAGGTCACCGCCGCTGAATGCCAGCAGGACCACTAGCGACGACGGCGCGAACCAGACGGCGGCGCCCGTGCTCCTGAAGACGTAGCCCGAGGCCACGGCGCAGGTTGCTGTCAGTGCAGCGACGAAGGGCGCTTGCCAACCGTCCGGGTCCAGCACCAACAGCAGCACAGACGCCATCAGCTGGAACAGCAGGACCACGCCCGGATCCGTGAGCACTCCCCGCGGAGCCTTCCCGCGCACAAAGGCGGAGACGGGGAATACCAGTTGGATGGTGAGGAAGAGGACCAACACTGTGGCAGGGCGGAGTACATCGCCGGCGATGACGGTTGGCCCCGCCTCACTCTGGAGAAGGTCAAAAGCCGTCAGTACCAACACCGTGGCTGCAACGCGGCCCAACCACCAGTAGGTCCAGCGGTGTTGCTGCACCCGCATCCGCAGGCCGGAAGCGAGCAGGTAACCCAGGACCAGAAGCAGTACGACGTTTCCGAAAGGCTGGCTCACAGCCAGGAAAGACACGGGGACACAAAGCGTGGAGGCCGCCAGAGGAAGGGCTTCCCAGATTGTCGCGTTCCACTCAAGCTCACTTGCAGGCCGGGGCACCATCAAGAGGCCAACCGCCATCGCGGTCAGGAGTTGAATGAGTACCGCTGCCCGGATCCAGTCGTGGGCCGGAGTCGTGTCAAGGAGCACCAGCATGACAACGGAGGCCAGGCCGCCCGCGCCGAAGCCCGCAAGGGTAGCCTCCGGCGCCAGGGAGCCGCCACCTGCCCGCTCCAGGAACGCCGAGATCACCTGCTGACACACCAGCGCTACCAGCAGCCCGAAGACCGAAGTGATGATGCGGTCCGGGCCGGTGCCGATAACCGCGGCAACAGTGACAGGAACTGACAGGGTCAAAGCCAACCTGGCGGCGAGTACGAGGTTCCTCCGGAGCTTGCTGGCCGCGAAGAACGCGCGGACTGCCCAGAAGACGAACGCCAGTGCCAGCATGACCGCCAACGGCCACGCGCCCAGGGCGTAGCCGAGCACTCCCGCGAGGAGCAGGGCGGCCACAGGAGCCCACTCGGCCGGGCCTCCCAGGCGTGTTGCCACAACAAAGCTGGTGGCCAGGGCACCGGCAACGGGTATCCACAGGGGCACGTCACCCACCTGGCCGAACGCGCCGTAGGGGTAATACTCGGCCGAAAGTACGAGGCCGCCGTACATCGCAGTGGCGAGCAGCTGGATAGTGAAGGTGGCCAGCGAGTCCACGAACCAGCGTCCATGCAGTGTGCCTGAGGACAGTTCGGCCCGGTTTTGCGGACGCTTAGCGCCTGGCATCCAGTGGCCTAACCAGGCGGAGGCAAGAGCCACGGCCACTGCCTGGACCGCGAGGATAGCTGCCGCAGCCAGTAAGGCATCACTTCCCCTGCCGGTCAGGTTCCAGATCTCGACTGCGGCGGCGAGCGTCAGGGATACCCGCGCTGCGTAGAAGTTGGCCAGCCTGAGCCGACTGCCCGGCACGGCGGCCATCAGCCCAAAGTAGCAACCGCACATAGCCATAATGAGCGCGTACTCGGTCTTTGCCAACAGCAGCGGAACGCAAGTGGCTGCGGCTGCGACGGCAGGCACCACCAACGGATGCAACACCATGAGTGGCCTCGCATAGACCGGCGGAAGCCAGGCGGGCTTCGCGAGGGCCACTAGGGTCAGCAGCACGGCCACGCAGATCTGTGCGGCGAAGTACCAGACCAGCGCTCCTCCCAGGACTGACACCCCGGACCAAGCCGTAGACGCCACAAACGTCAGCGACAGGTAGACCAGCACCCGGCTCTCGAGGCGGACGGCGGCAGCGACGTAGGCGGCGGTCCCAATCAGTGAAGTGATCAGCCAGGCGGTGGGGCCGTGGTGGAGGGCGAAGTTGTACAGGGCGAGTCCCGTCACCGGGACCAGCGCCAGGCCCGTTCCCGCAAAGGCCACCGCCGCCGGCCTGAGGCGTGGCACCCGGCTATGGAGAACAAATCCCGCGGCATAGAAGGCGGCGGTAACTATGCAGACTCCGGCGAAGCGAAGCGTGGGGGGAAGGCTGGTTCCGATGAACAGCGCCGCTGCTGCGACCAGGAGCAGGCTGGCGACGTAGAGCGTGATGTTGATGTTCTGCCGGTCCCGCTTCTCGCGCCGGGCCTGGCGTTCCGCGGCCGTCTCCGCCGGCTGCCTTGCCGGGTAGTTGGAGTACGGCGCTGCCGGACGGTCAACGGGGGGCCCAGGCGCCGCCCGCCCGGATACTGGCGCGGCTTCCTGGGGACGGATCGTGGAGGCAGGGCGCCCGGGCACACGGGATGGCAGGGCGAAGGTCGGTTCCGCCGCAGGGACGGTCCCCGCCTGCGAACCTACACTGTGGGCCGCCGGGGGCGCGGGATGAACCCTGGGCTGGAAAGACGGCGCTGTGCCCGGTGCGGCCGGACTCGGGGCCGCAGGCTGCGTTGCCCCGATCTTGGCCATGGCGTCCAACCAGCCCTGGAGGTGCCCTGCACGGTAGCCCGCTTCATAAGATTCGTCCTGCATGATGAACCCTCTCCAACGGGCAGGATGGTTCCGACCCAATTAATCCAGTGATTGGATTAATAGTAGCAAAGAACAGCCCCGCTGCACTAGCAGCGGGGCTGTTCCCACACTTTCCGTCAGGACCGCTAGGCGGCCCTTCCGGTCAGGTCAATCAGGGATCAACAAGAATTACTTGATGATCTTGGTAACGCGTCCTGAACCAACGGTGCGGCCGCCTTCGCGGATAGCGAAGCCGAGGCCCTCTTCCATGGCGATCGGCTGGATGAGCGCAACGGTCATCTCAGTGTTGTCGCCAGGCATAACCATTTCCGTGCCTTCCGGCAGGGTGATAACGCCGGTTACGTCCGTGGTGCGGAAGTAGAACTGCGGGCGGTAGTTGGAGTAGAACGGGTTGTGACGTCCGCCTTCGTCCTTGGAGAGGATGTAGACGTTAGCCTCGAAGTCGGTGTGCGGGGTGATGGAACCCGGCTTGACGACAACCTGGCCACGCTCTACGTCATCACGCTTCAGACCGCGGAGCAGGAGGCCACAGTTCTCGCCAGCCCATGCTTCGTCGAGCTGCTTGTGGAACATCTCGATACCGGTAACCGTGGTCTTCTGGACCGGGCGGATGCCGACGATCTCGACCTCGGAGTTGATGGCGAGGGTTCCACGCTCGGCGCGGCCCGTTACAACGGTGCCACGGCCGGTGATGGTGAAGACGTCTTCGATCGGCATCAGGAACGGCTTGTCACGGTCACGTACGGGGTCCGGAACGGACTCGTCAACAGCTTCCATGAGGTCCTCAACGGACTTGACCCAGACGGGGTCGCCTTCGAGGGCCTTCAGGCCGGAAACGCGAACAACAGGAGCGTCGTCGCCATCGAAGCCCTGAGCCGAAAGCAGCTCACGAACTTCCATTTCAACGAGGTCCAGCAGCTCTTCGTCGTCGACCATGTCCGACTTGTTCAGTGCAACCAGCAGGTAGGGAACGCCAACCTGGCGGGCGAGCAGGACGTGCTCGCGGGTCTGAGCCATCGGGCCGTCAGTGGCGGCAACCACGAGGATTGCACCGTCCATCTGTGCAGCACCGGTGATCATGTTCTTGATGTAGTCAGCGTGACCCGGAGCGTCTACGTGTGCGTAGTGGCGCTTTTCGGTCTGGTACTCAACGTGGGAGATGTTGATGGTAATGCCGCGCTGACGCTCTTCGGGAGCAGAGTCAATAGACGCGAAGTCGCGCTGCTCGTTGAGAGTCGGGTACTTGTCGTACAGCACCTTGGAAATGGCGGCCGTCAACGTCGTCTTACCGTGGTCAACGTGACCAATGGTGCCGATGTTAACGTGCGGCTTAGTCCGCTCGAACTTTGCCTTTGCCACAGGTTCCTCCTAGAACGTTTTCAAATGACTTACCCTTCAACCGCGCTTGTCGCGGCAGAAACTCAGGCAAGTCTACTTGGGGGGCTTTGGATTGGTGAAATTGCAGATTCAGGAACTAATACTAGTGCCTAGAGCCTGTTCGTGCAGATGGCCGGGGCCCGGCTTGACCGGACTGCATCCGACCGGGTTCCGGCCACCTGCACCAGGCGGGCTTCCGTTATCCGGAAACCACACCCGAGTTTGTCGCTACGAAAGTCGGAAAAGACTACTCGCCGCGGGTCTTCTGGATGATCTCGTCGGCGACTGCCTTCGGGACCTCGGCGTAGCTGTTGAACGTCATGGAGTACACAGCGCGGCCCTGGGTCTTCGAACGCAGGTCACCGATGTAGCCGAACATGCCGGACAGCGGGACGTGCGCACGGATAACCTTGACACCCTGTGCATCTTCCATGGACTGCATCTGGCCACGGCGGGAGTTGAGGTCACCGATAACTTCACCCATGTATTCCTCAGGGGTGCGGACCTCGACATCCATCAGCGGTTCGAGCAGAACAGGGTTCGCCTTGCGTGCGGCTTCCTTGAAAGCCATACGCCCGGCGATCTTGAACGCCATTTCCGAGGAGTCAACATCGTGGTACGCGCCGTCAATCAGCGTGGCCTTGATGCCGACAACCGGGTAACCGGCCAGGACGCCGTCGTTCAGCGCATCCTGGATACCGGCGTCAACAGAGGGAATGTACTCGCGCGGAACGCGGCCACCAGTGACCTTGTTCTCGAACTCGTACAGTTCGCCTTCGGCGGTGTCCAGCGGCTCGATCGCGATCTGGATCTTTGCGAACTGACCCGAACCACCGGTCTGCTTCTTGTGTGTGTAGTCGTGACGCTCCACAGCACGCTTGATGGTTTCGCGGTACGCAACCTGCGGCTTGCCAACGTTGGCTTCGACCTTGAATTCGCGGCGCATGCGGTCCACCAGGATGTCCAGGTGGAGCTCGCCCATGCCGGCGATGATGGTCTGGCCGGTGTCTTCGTTGAGGGACACCTGGAAGGTGGGGTCCTCAGCGGAGAGCTTCTGGATAGCCGTGGAGAGCTTCTCCTGGTCACCCTTGGTGTTCGGCTCGATGGCAACCGAGATCACGGGCTCCGGGAAGCTCATGGACTCGAGGACGATCTGGTTGGCGGAGTCGCACAGGGTGTCGCCCGTGGTGGTGTCCTTCAGACCGATCGCTGCGTAGATGTGGCCGGCGGTAGCGCCCTCGACAGGCATTTCCTTGTTGGCGTGCATCTGGAACAGCTTGCCGATGCGCTCCTTCTTGCCCTTGGTGGAGTTGACGACCTGGGCGCCTGCTTCCACGTGACCGGAGTACACGCGGATGAAGGTGAGCTGGCCGAAGAACGGGTGCGCGGCAATCTTGAACGCAAGAGCAGAGAACGGCTCCTCCGAAGACGGCTTGCGGGTCAGTTCCTTCTCTTCGTCGCGGGGATCGTGACCGATCATCGGCGGGACGTCGAGCGGGTTCGGCAGGTAGTCGACGACGGCATCCAGCATCGGCTGGACGCCGCGGTTCTTGAACGCGGAGCCACAGAAGATCGGGTACAGCTCGGAGTTGATCGTCATCTTGCGGATGCCGGCCTTGAGCTCGTCGACTGAGATCTCTTCGCCCTCAAGGTACTTCTCCATGAGTTCTTCGGAGGCCTCGGCAACGGTCTCAACGAGCGTTGCGCGGTACTCTTCAGCCTTTTCCTGGAGGTCAGCCGGGATCTCGCGGATCTCGTACTTGGCACCCATGGTGACGTCACCCTTGGCATCGCCGGGCCAGACCAGTGCACGCATGTACAGCAGGTCCACGACGCCGATGAAGTCGTTCTCGGCACCGATCGGCAGCTGCATAACCAGCGGCTTGGCACCGAGGCGGCTGATGATGGTGTCTACGGTGAAGTAGAAGTCAGCGCCCAGCTTGTCCATCTTGTTGACGAAGCAGATACGCGGAACGTTGTACTTGTCGGCCTGGCGCCAAACGGTCTCAGACTGCGGCTCAACGCCTTCCTTGCCATCGAAGACGGCGACAGCGCCGTCGAGGACGCGCAGGGAGCGCTCAACCTCAACGGTGAAGTCAACGTGGCCAGGGGTGTCGATGATGTTGATCTGGTTGTTTTCCCAGAAGCAGGTCACGGCGGCAGACGTGATGGTGATGCCGCGTTCCTTTTCCTGTTCCATCCAGTCGGTGGTCGAAGCGCCGTCGTGCGTTTCGCCGATCTTGTGGTTCACACCTGTGTAGAACAGAATGCGCTCGGTGGTGGTGGTCTTGCCGGCATCAATGTGGGCCATGATGCCGATGTTGCGGACCTTACTAAGGTCGGTAAGCACGTCCTGTGCCACGGTGTCTCCCTTTCGGATGGACTACACGTTCGCCGCCGGCTCGTAACGAGCCGGCGGCGTCCGGAAGTATTACCAGCGGTAGTGTGCGAAGGCCTTGTTGGACTCGGCCATCTTGTGGGTGTCTTCGCGACGCTTCACAGCGGCACCGAGACCGTTGGACGCATCCAGGATTTCGTTCTGGAGGCGCTCGGTCATCGTCTTTTCGCGGCGGGCCTTGGAGTAGCCCACCAGCCAGCGCAGTGCGAGGGCGGTGGAACGGCCCGGCTTGACCTCAACGGGAACCTGGTAGGTTGCGCCACCAACGCGGCGTGAGCGGACCTCAAGGGAAGGCTTGACGTTGTCCATGGCCTTCTTGAGGGCTGCAACGGGATCGCCGCCGGACTTGGCGCGTGCGCCTTCGAGGGCACCGTAGACGATGCGCTCTGCGGTGGACTTCTTACCGTCGACCAGCACCTTGTTGATCAGCTGGGTGACCAGCGGGGAGCCGTAAACGGGATCTAGTACGAGCGGCCGCTTGGGGGCCGGACCCTTGCGAGGCATATTACTTCTTCTCCATCTTTGCGCCGTAGCGGCTGCGGGCCTGCTTACGGTTCTTGACACCCTGGGTATCGAGGGCGCCACGGACGATCTTGTAGCGGACACCCGGGAGGTCCTTCACGCGACCGCCGCGAACGAGCACAATGGAGTGCTCCTGCAGGTTGTGGCCTACACCGGGGATGTAAGCGGTGACTTCAATGCCACCGTTGAGGCGTACACGTGCCACCTTACGCAGAGCCGAGTTCGGCTTCTTCGGGGTGGTGGTGTAAACGCGGGTGCAGACACCGCGGCGCATGGGGCTGCCGTTAAGCGCGGGAGCCTTGGTCTTTTTGACCTTAGGCGTGCGGCCCTTGCGGACCAGCTGGTTAATCGTAGGCACTCTCGTGTTCTCCGTTTTATCCGGAGTGGCCGCTTCCAGCCACTCTCTTGTTGCGTTGCCTCGCCGCCCGGGCTTTGAAGGGAATCTCCAGAGCAGCTGAGGCGAAGCCTTAATAGTCGGATCGCACCCCGGGGATTGTTATGACTGACGTCTTCAAAGGTCCCTAGGCATGCGAAAATGTGGCATACGTTGCACAAGAACCCTGCAAACCGGAAACGTCGCTCTGGTTCAGCCTTTCAGCTGGAACCGGCGCACTCATCCACTGCCACAATAACAATTGGTAACAAGTCTAACATGGACTCCCGCCAGGCCTTAATCGGCGCCCCTCCCCCAACTAGGTAGCAGCAGGTGTCGTTATGGGCGCCCAAAACGACACCTGCTGCTACCCAGTTGGGGAAACGGAAGGCCCCGCCCCGACCTGCTCGTTAAAGCAGGCTGGAGACGGGGCCGACGCCGTTGAGTAACGCGGTTACCGGAAATCGTTGCCGAGGTCGTAGTCATCCAAGGGGATGGCGTGGAACTCAGGTGCTCCGTCGCCTCCCAGGGTGTCGTACGAGAAGTCACTGAACGCGCTGGGGCCGGTGAACAGGTTGGCCTTTGCTTCTTCAGTGGGCTCCACGGTGACCTCGGTGTAGCGCGGGAGACCCGTGCCAGCCGGGATCAGCTTACCGATGATGACGTTCTCCTTGAGGCCGAGCAGCGGATCGCTCTTGCCTTCCATGGCCGCCTGCGTCAGGACGCGGGTGGTCTCCTGGAAGGAAGCTGCGGACAGCCAGGACTCGGTGGCCAAGGACGCCTTGGTGATGCCCATGAGCTCAGGACGTCCGGAAGCCGGAGTCTTGCCCTCGGACACAACACGGCGGTTGGCATCCTCGAAGCGGCTGCGCTCGGCGAGCTCGCCGGGCAGCAGGTCCGATTCGCCGGACTCGATGACCGTGACGCGGCGCAGCATCTGGCGGACGATAACCTCGACGTGCTTGTCGTGGATACCGATGCCCTGGCTGCGGTACACGCCCTGGACTTCATCCACCAGGAACTTCTGCGCGGCACGGGGACCCATGATGCGCAGCACCTGCTTGGGATCGACCGGACCGTTGATGAGCTTCTGGCCCACTGTGACGTGCTCGCCATCCTCGATGAGGAGGCGTGAACGGCGCAGTACCGGGTAGGCGATCTCTTCGGATCCGTCATCGGGGGTGATGACGAGGCGCATCTGGCGCTCGGACTCTTCAATGGTGATGCGGCCGGCTGCTTCAGCAATCGGTGCGACACCCTTCGGAGTACGGGCTTCGAAGAGCTCCTGGATACGGGGCAGACCCTGGGTGATGTCGTCGCCACCACTGGCGGAAACAGCACCACCGGTGTGGAACGTACGCATGGTCAGCTGCGTGCCGGGCTCACCGATGGACTGTGCGGCGATGATGCCCACGGCCTCTCCGATGTCCACGGTCTTGCCGGTTGCCAGGGAACGTCCGTAGCACAGAGCGCAGGTGCCCACGCTGGACTCACACGTGAGTACAGAGCGGACCTTGACCTCGGTGATGCCTGCCGCGAACAGCTCAGCAATCACGACGTCGCCGCAGTCAGTGCCGGCCGGAGCCAGGACATTGCCCTTGGAGTCAAGGACATCCACGGCCAAGGTACGGGCGTACGCGCTGTTCTCGACGTTCTCGTCCAGGACCAGCTCGCCGTTGGAGTCTGCGACGGCGATCGGAGTCACCAGACCGCGTTCGGTACCGCAGTCCTCTTCGCGGACGATGACGTCCTGGGACACGTCCACCAGACGACGGGTCAGGTAACCCGAGTTGGCGGTACGCAGTGCGGTGTCAGCCAGACCCTTACGGGCACCGTGGGTGGCGATGAAGTATTCCAGCACCGACAGGCCCTCGCGGTAGGAGGACTTGATGGGACGCGGGATGATTTCACCCTTCGGGTTGGCCACCAGGCCACGGATACCCGCGATCTGGCGGACCTGCATCCAGTTACCACGTGCACCGGAGGACACCATGCGGTTGATGGTGTTCATCGGGGACAGGCTGTCACGCATCGCCTGGGCGATCTCGTTGGTTGCCTTGTTCCAGATCTCGATCAGTTCCTGGCGACGCTCGTCGTCGTCGATCAGGCCCTTGTCGTACTGGCCCTGGATCTTGGCGGCCCGCTCCTCATAGCCGGCAAGGATGGCAGGCTTTGCGGCCGGAACCTCGATGTCGGAGATGGCAACGGTAACGCCTGAACGGGTGGCCCAGTAGAAGCCTGAATCCTTCAGGTTGTCCAGCGTCGCCGCGGTAACAACCTTCGGGTAGCGCTCAGCGAGGTCGTTGACGATGCGGGACAGTTCACCCTTGTCGGCAACAGCCTCAACCCAGGGGTAATCCTCGGGCAGGGTCTCGTTGAAGAGGACCTGGCCCAGGGAGGTCTGGACGAGGGCGGGCTGACCCGGCTCCCAACCTTCGGGAGCTTCCCAGCCGGCGTACGGAACAAAGCCTTCGAGGCGGATTCGGACCTGCGAGTTCAGGTGCAGCTCACGGGCGTCGAAAGCCATGATGGCTTCGGCAACCGAGCCGAAGACGCGGCCTTCGCCAGCTGAACCGACACGCTTGGTGGTCAGGTGGTAGAGGCCGATGATCATATCCTGCGACGGCAGGGTGACCGGGCGTCCATCGGACGGCTTCAGGATGTTGTTCGAGGACAGCATCAGGATGCGTGCCTCGGCCTGGGCCTCCGGGCTCAGCGGCAGGTGCACTGCCATCTGGTCGCCGTCGAAGTCAGCGTTGAACGCGCCACAAACCAGCGGGTGGAGCTGGATTGCCTTGCCCTCAACGAGCTGCGGTTCGAACGCCTGGATACCAAGGCGGTGCAGGGTAGGTGCACGGTTGAGCAGCACCGGGTGTTCGGTGATGATCTCTTCGAGCACATCCCAGACCTGCGGGCGGTAGCGCTCGACCATGCGCTTGGCCGACTTGATGTTCTGGGCGTGGTTGAGGTCAACCAGGCGCTTCATCACGAACGGCTTGAAGAGCTCCAGGGCCATCTGCTTGGGCAGGCCGCACTGGTGCAGCTTCAGCTGCGGGCCGACGACGATGACCGAACGGCCGGAGTAGTCAACACGCTTGCCGAGGAGGTTCTGGCGGAAACGACCCTGCTTGCCCTTGAGCATGTCGCTCAGGGACTTCAGCGGACGGTTGCCCGGTCCAGTGACCGGACGGCCGCGGCGGCCGTTGTCGAAGAGGCTGTCAACAGCTTCTTGAAGCATGCGCTTCTCGTTGTTGACGATGATCTCCGGAGCACCCAGGTCAAGCAGGCGCTTGAGTCGGTTATTGCGGTTGATCACACGGCGGTAGAGGTCGTTGAGGTCGGAGGTCGCGAAGCGGCCACCGTCCAGCTGGACCATCGGGCGCAGTTCCGGCGGGATCACCGGGACGGCATCCAGAACCATGCCAAGCGGGCTGTTGTTGGTGGTCAGGAACGCGTTGACAACCTTCAGGCGCTTCAGGGCGCGGGTCTTGCGCTGGCCCTTGCCGTTGGCAATGATGTCGCGCAGCAGGTCAGACTCGGCCTGCATGTCGAAGCCCTCAAGACGCTTCTTGATGGCTTCGGCACCCATGGAGCCTTCGAAGTAGATACCGTAGCGGTCGCGCAGCTCGCGGTACAGGCCCTCGTCACCTTCGAGGTCTGCGACCTTCAGGTTCTTGAAGCGGTCCCAGACCTGCTCGAGGCGCTCGATGTCGGCGTCGGCGCGCTTACGCACGTTCGCCATCTGGCGGTCGGCGGAGTCGCGGGCCTTCTTCTTGTCGGCAGCCTTGGCACCCTCACCCTCAAGGCGCGCAATTTCGCCTTCGAGGTCGCGGGCGATGGCCGCGATGTCGGAGTCGCGGTTGTCGATCAGCTGCTTCTTCTCGATGTCGTGCTCAACCTGCAGGTTGGGCAGTTCCTCGTGGCGGGCAGCCTCGTCGACGCTGGTGATCATGTAGGCGGCGAAGTAGATGACCTTTTCGAGGTCCTTCGGAGCCAGGTCAAGGAGGTAGCCCAGACGGGAGGGGACACCCTTGAAGTACCAGATGTGCGTGACCGGTGCGGCCAGCTCGATGTGGCCCATGCGCTCACGGCGGACCTTCGCGCGGGTGACTTCAACGCCACACCGTTCGCAAATGATGCCCTTGAAGCGCACGCGCTTGTACTTACCGCAGTAGCACTCCCAGTCGCGGGACGGGCCGAAGATCTTCTCGCAGAAGAGGCCGTCCTTCTCAGGCTTGAGCGTGCGGTAGTTGATGGTTTCCGGCTTCTTAACCTCGCCGTAAGACCAGCCACGGATGTCTTCCGCGGTGGCGAGGCCGATCTGCATGAGGCCGAAGGAGGATTCGCTGGACATATGGTCCCTGTTCTCTCTTGTTCTCTAAATTCTGAAGTCTTGGTTACGGGAAGAGGGAGCCCCGGAGCAAGGCAGCGGACGGGCCGGCTGCCTTGCTCCGGAGGACTCTAGACCTCTTCTACGGAACTGGGCTCTGCACGAGACAGATCGATGCCCAGTTCTTCCGCAGCCGTGAAGACTGCGTCATCAGAGTCACGCATTTCAATTGTGGTTCCGTCCGTGGAAAGCACTTCCACGTTCAGGCACAGCGACTGCATTTCCTTGATCAAGACCTTGAAGGACTCAGGAACGCCCGGCTCGGGGATGTTCTCGCCCTTGACGATTGCTTCGTAGACCTTCACGCGACCGTGGATGTCATCCGACTTGATCGTGAGGAGCTCCTGGAGCGTGTAAGCGGCGCCGTAAGCTTCGAGCGCCCACACTTCCATTTCACCGAAGCGCTGGCCACCGAACTGTGCCTTACCACCCAGCGGCTGCTGCGTGATCATGGAGTACGGACCGGTGGAGCGGGCGTGGATCTTGTCGTCCACCAGGTGGTGGAGCTTCAGGATGTACATGTAGCCAACAGAGATCGGATCCGGGAACGGCTCACCGGAGCGGCCGTCAAACAGGCGGGTCTTGCCCGAGGAGTTGATCAGGCGTTCGCCGTCGCGGGTCACGTTAGTGGAGTCCAGCAGGCCGGTGATTTCCTCTTCGCGGGCACCGTCGAACACGGGCGTTGCAACAGTGGTCTGGCCACTCTCGCGCGGCAGGTTCGGCAGCTGCTTGACCCACTCGGGCTCGCCTTCGATCTTCCAACCGGTCTTGGCAACCCAGCCGAGGTGCGTTTCGAGCACCTGGCCGACGTTCATTCGGCCCGGAACACCCAGCGGGTTCAGGACAATATCAACGGGGGTGCCGTCGGCAAGGAAGGGCATGTCCTCGATCGGAAGGATCTTGGAGATGACGCCCTTGTTGCCGTGGCGGCCGGCGAGCTTGTCGCCGTCGGTGATCTTGCGCTTGGCGGCCACGTAGACGCGGACCAGCTGGTTGACGCCCGGCGGCAGTTCGTCGTCGTTGTCGCGGTCGAAGACGCGGACGCCGATGACGGTGCCGGACTCGCCGTGCGGAACCTTCAGGGAGGTGTCGCGCACTTCGCGGGACTTCTCACCGAAGATGGCGCGCAGCAGGCGCTCTTCCGGGGTCAGTTCGGTTTCACCCTTCGGGGTGACCTTTCCGACCAGGATGTCGCCGGCTTCAACCTCGGCACCGATGTGGATGATGCCGCGCTCGTCCAGGCCAGCCAGTACTTCCTCGGACACGTTGGGGATGTCACGGGTGATTTCCTCGGCACCAAGTTTGGTGTCGCGGGCATCGATCTCGTGCTCCTCGATGTGGATGGAGGAAAGGACGTCCTCGGCAACAATGCGCTGCGAGAGGATGATCGCGTCCTCGAAGTTGTGGCCTTCCCATGACATGAATGCCACGAGCAGGTTCTTGCCGAGGGCGAGCTCGCCCTGGTCAGTTGCCGGGCCGTCGGCGATGATGCCGCCAACCTCGAGGCGCTGGCCTTCGTTCACCAGGACACGGTTGTTGTAGCAGTTGCCCTGGTTGGAGCGTGCGAACTTGTTGATGCGGTAGTTGGTTTCCGTGCCGTCGTCGTTGAGCATGATGACCAGCTCAGCGGAGACCTCGGTGACCACACCGGCCTTCTTCGCGATGGTGACATCACCGGCGTCGACGGCGGCTGCGCGCTCCATGCCGGTGCCCACGAACGGAGCCTCGGAACGGACCAGCGGCACAGCCTGGCGCTGCATGTTGGCACCCATGAGTGCACGGTTAGCATCGTCATGCTCGAGGAACGGGATCAGGGCCGTAGCCACGGACACCATCTGGCGCGGGGAAACGTCCATGAACTCGACGTCGGCGGCAGGAACCAGCACGGGCTCGCCTCCACCACCACGGGCGCGGACCAGGACGGTCTCTTCGGCGAACTTCTTGTTCTCATCCAGCGGAGCGTTGGCCTGGGCGATCAGGACCTCTGCTTCGTCGTCGGCCGTCAGGTACTGGACGTTGTCGGAAACGACGCCGTCCTTGACCAGGCGGTACGGCGTCTCGATGAAGCCGAACGGGTTGATGCGGCCGTAGGAAGCCAGCGAACCGATCAGGCCAATGTTCGGGCCTTCAGGGGTTTCGATGGGGCACATACGTCCGTAGTGGGACGGGTGAACGTCTCGAACTTCCATGCCTGCACGGTCACGGGACAGACCACCCGGGCCAAGCGCGGACAGACGGCGCTTGTGGGTCAGACCCGACAGCGGGTTGTTCTGGTCCATGAACTGCGACAGCTGGGAGGTTCCGAAGAACTCCTTGATGGCTGCAACAACCGGACGGATGTTGATCAGGGTCTGCGGCGTGATGGCCTCGACGTCCTGGGTGGTCATACGCTCGCGGACGACGCGCTCCATACGGGACAGGCCGGTGCGGACCTGGTTCTCGATGAGCTCGCCGACGGCGCGGATACGACGGTTGCCGAAGTGGTCGATGTCATCGATCTCAACGCGCAGTTCGTGGTCCTGGCCGTCGCGCTTACCCGTCAGGGTCTTCTCGCCGGCGTGCAGGGCAACCAGGAACTTGATCATGGCCACGATGTCTTCAACGTGCAGGACCGAGGCTTCCTTGTCGCCAAGGGAGCGGTCGATGCCAAGCTTGCGGTTGATCTTGTAACGGCCGACTTTGGCCAGATCGTAGCGCTTGGAGTTGAAGTACAGGTTGTCCAGCAGGGACTGGGCAGCCTCGACTGTGGGCGGCTCGCCCGGTCGCAGCTTCCGGTAGATGTCCAGCAACGCGTCTTCGCGGGTCTCGGTTGCGTCCTTCTCGAGCGTGGCGCGCATGGAGTCGTACTGGCCGAACTCTTCGAGGATCTGGCCTTCGGTCCAGCCAAGGGCCTTCAGCAGCACGGTGACGGACTGCTTGCGCTTACGGTCGAGGCGTACGCCGACCTGGTCGCGCTTGTCGATCTCGAGTTCAAACCATGCACCACGGGACGGGATGATCTTGGCAGTGAAGATGTCCTTGTCACTGGTCTTGTCGGCGGTGCGCTCAAAGTAGGCGCCCGGCGAACGGACCAGCTGGGAGACGACGACACGCTCGGTGCCGTTGACGACGAAGGTACCCTTCTCCGTCATCAGGGGGAAGTCGCCCATGAACACGGTCTGCTGCTTGATTTCGCCCGTGTTGTTGTTCATGAACTCGGCCTTGACGTACAGCGGTGCCGAGTACGTTGCGTCCCGGTCCTTGCACTCGGCCATGGTGTACTTCGGGTCAGCGAACTCCGGATCGGAGAAGCTCAGGGACATGGTGCCCTGGAAGTCCTCAATCGGGGAGATCTCTTCGAAGATGTCCGACAGTCCGGACGTGGTGGCGACGCTGAGGTCGTTTTCTTCTACGGCTTTCGCTACGCGTGCCTGCCAGCGTTCGTTTCCGACCAGCCAGTCAAAGCTGTCCGTCTGCAGGGCAAGAAGATTCGGAACGTCAAGCGGTTCGTGAATCTTTGCGAATGAGAGCCGGCGAGTGGCACCATCAGTGCTGTCGGCGGTGTTAGCGGTTTCGTTATTAGAGGTGCTCGAGGCGACCAAGAGGGATCCTTCCACAGACCTTCAGGCGTTTTCAGATCTCCCCCGCTGTGCACCCTGCAGAATGACTCCGCAGTGCTACCATCCGGTTCCGCTATATGACCCGGGGCCCGGGCTGCCCATACAATGACGTTGTTGACGGCACGTTGATGGTCAGCTGCCAGGCAAAGCCCACCGCTATATGAAGGCTGAAGGTAAACAGGGAAGACGCAAATATCTACGATACGGCAAAACCGATTACGTGTCTACCCCACATCGCGCGTTATTGCAAGACCCATATTTTTCGCATTCGGACGCGGCTCAGAGCCGGAGCGTGACACCCTCAGCTGTGCATTCCTGGGCGTTGGCGAAAACCGCGTCACGGACCATGTCCTTTGACGATTGGTCCACTTCACCGCCGCTTTCAACCGCCGACGACCTGTCCAGGGAGAGGACGCCCAGGGACGTAAACAATCCCTTCTGGTTGCCGGACGCAACGTCCTTGGCGTCCTGGGCGGCGAAGTAGATCTCTTCGTAGGCGTTGGCGTCATCCTTAATGGCCTTGTAATCGGCGTAGAGCTTGTTGAACTGCTCGCAGGCGGCCCGGACACCTCCTGCCTGCGGCGCCTGGGCGTCGGAAGAGCGCGACGGCGTCGGCCGCGAAGATGCGGGGCTGGACGTCGTGGGGGTGGCCATCGCCGTGGTGGGAGCGGGGGCGGGGGCGACTACGCTGCAGGCCGATAGCCCTGCAAGGCTTGCGACCGCTGCCACGGCGAGGATTTTCTTCAAGATGATGCTCCCTGTTTTTGTTCTGCGGCGATGCTGTCATACCCGCCGTCCACCCTACTGAGGCCGCCGACGCCTTGCACGTTTCGGTGATGGGTAGTTCTCCCCTGCCGCGTGCTGAAGGAATTCGCCTGCGCCTGCCAATGTTTGGATAATTAGGTGAGGAAGCTCACGGTAGCCTTGGCCTACATCGGTTCAGATCGGAAGAGATAACAATGGGCAACTCCACAGACAACACTGACGTTGTCATCCTCTCAGCGGCGCGGACCCCCCAGGGCCGGCTGAATGGGCAACTGGCGAGCTTCACCGCCGTCGAACTCGGAGCCCACGCCATCAAGGCCGCGATCGCGGCAAGCGGCGTGGACGCCGGGCGCGTGGATGCGGTGATCATGGGCCAGGTGCTTCAGGCCGGAGCGGGCCAGAATCCTGCCAGGCAAAGCGCCATCGGGGCCGGGATCGGCTGGAATGTTCCGACGGTCACTATCAACAAAGTGTGCCTCTCCGGCCTGACCGCGGTCATAGACGCCGCCCGCCTCATCCGCAGCGGCGATGCCACTGTGGTGGTGGCCGGCGGACAGGAGTCCATGACGCGCGCGCCGCACCTGCTGCCCGGCTCACGCCAGGGCTGGACCTACGGCGCGATCCAGGCCCTGGACGTCGCGGCACACGACGGACTCACTGACGCCTTCGACGGCCAATCCATGGGTCTTTCCACCGAAACGAGGAACCTCGCCCTCGGCATTGACCGCACGTCCCAGGACAACGTGGCTGCCCAGTCCCACCAGCGTGCCGCGCTGGCAGCGAAGAACGGCGTGTTCGACGACGAAATCGCACCGATCAGTGTCAAGCAGCGCAAGGGCGACCCCCTTGTTGTCGCCGCGGACGAAGGTGTTCGGCCCAACACCTCCATCGAAACACTGGCCGGCCTCAAGGCAGCGTTCGTGACGGACGGGACTATCACCGCCGGCAACTCCTCTCCCCTGTCCGACGGCGCCTCCGCGCTGGTACTCGCGTCGCGGCAGTTCGCCGAAGACAACGGGTTGGAGTACCTGGCCGTCGTCGGTAAGCCCGGACAGGTGGCCGGGCCGGACAACTCGCTTCACTCCCAGCCCTCACATGCGCTCCAGAGCGCCCTTGGCCGGGCAGGCTGGACCACGGCGGACCTGGACTTCATCGAGATCAACGAAGCATTCGGTTCCGTGGCAGTGCAGTCCCTGAAGGACCTGGACTACCCGCTGGAGCAGTGCAATATCCATGGCGGGGCCATTGCCCTGGGCCACCCCATCGGCGCCTCGGGGGCTCGGCTGGCACTGCACGCGGCCCATGAACTCAAGCGGCGCGGAAGCGGCAAGGCTGCCGTCTCCCTGTGCGGCGGCGGAGGGCAGGGCGAAGCGCTCCTGCTGTACCGGGACTGATGGTGGCGCAAGCCGACAACGGAAGTGCCGCCGTCGGACGCCGGCGCTTCCTGGCTGACGCCGCGGCGCGTGGCCTCGACGTCGAGGTGGTGGAGCGCCTAGCCGCCCGGAGCCTTGAGGAGGCTGCGGGCATCCTGGGCATAACCCCGGCGGACATCGTGAAGTCCCTGGTGGTCAAGCACAAGGACGGCAGCTTCCTGTTCGCGTTGATCCCCGGTGACCGGCAGATCTCCTGGCCCAAGCTCCGGGCCCTGGTGGGAGTCAACAAGCTGTCGCTGCCGCCGCCCGACGTCGCCCTCGATGCCACGGGATACGAACGGGGCACCATTACTCCGCTGGGCAGCACCAAGGCGTGGCCGGTTTACGCCGACCAGACGATTGCCGGGCGCCGGATCTCCATGGGCGCCGGGCAGCATGGTTTCAGCGCCTTTGTTGACGCCGACGCCCTGACTGCTGCCCTGGGCGCAACCGTCGCGGACATCTCCGATCCCAACCCCATGTAGGTAGCAGCAGATGTCGTTATGAGCCCCCATAACGACATCAGCTGCTACCTAGTTGGTTTAACGCAGGAAGCCCCGCCCACCGGAGTGGACGGGGCTTCCTGTTGGAAAAGCGAGTGTTACTTGAGGGTAACGGTGGCGCCGGCAGCCTCGAGCTGCTCCTTGGCCTTCTCGGCAGCTTCCTTGGTTGCACCTTCGAGGACAGCCTTCGGAGCACTGTCAACCAGGTCCTTGGCTTCCTTCAGGCCCAGGGAAGTGATGGCGCGAACTTCCTTGATCACTGCGATCTTCTTGTCGCCAGCAGCCTCGAGAACGACGTCGAAGTCGGTCTTCTCTTCGGCTTCTTCAGCAGCAGCGGCCGGGCCGGCAACGGCAACAGCAGCAGCAGTAACTTCGAAGGTCTCTTCGAAGAGCTTGACGAACTCGGAGAGCTCGATGATGGTCAGTTCCTTGAAAGCTTCAATGAGCTCTTCGTTGGTGAGCTTCGCCATGGTGTGGCGTCCTTCCTATAGGTGGTGCTTGGCGGCCAGGGCCGTTGCCTTCACACCGGAGTCTGGTTTGAAAGAGAGTTAGTTCTCTTCGGTGGCTGCGGCCTCGGCCGGAGCTTCGGTCTCTGCTGCTTCTGCGGCCGGGGCTTCTTCAGCGGCGGGCGCTTCGGCTGCTGCCGGTGCACCGTTCTCTTCTTCAAGCTTGAGGCGCAGGGCGTCAATGATGCGTGCAGCAGCGGCAGCAGGAGCCTTGAGGATCCCTGCAACCTTGGCGAGCTGCAGCTCGCGGGACTCGAGTGCTGCCAGGGCAGCAACTTCGCTGGCGTTCAGTGCCTTGCCCTCGAAGTAACCGGTCTTGATAACCAGCTGCTTGTTGGTCTTGGCAAAATCCGTCAGGCTCTTGGCCGCTGCAACTGCGTCACCCTTGATGAACGCGATTGCAGTGGGGCCGGCGAGCTGGCCGTCGAATGCTTCGACACCAGCTTCCTTGGCTGCAATGGCGGTCAGGGTGTTCTTGACGACCGAGAACTTGGTGTCCTGGCCGAGAGAAACACGCAGCTGCTTGAGCTGTGCAACAGTGAGCCCACGGTATTCGGTCAGGACAGCGGCGTTCGATTCCTTGAAATCGTTAGTGATCTCAGCTACTGCTGAAACCTTTGCAGGCGTTGCCATAACCCTCCTTCCGGGGATAGTGCCGGTATTCGACGGTCCCCGCTCAAGGTGAGCTAAAACTAAAAACGCCCCGCGCAGATGCACGGGGCTTGGCTCAACACAGTTTCACACCATGGAGCTTTGCTTCGTTCACCTGCGCCGGCCGCCCTACGTTCAGGGTCCTTCGTCCAGAAAACCACTTGATCTCCAGCGCACAAACTACAGAGTTGAGCTGTGTTCAGAAGAGTGGATTTCCAACAACCGACGGTCTTTGGTAGTTCAAGCTTACGGGACGCGGCCTCCCTCTACCAAATCGTGCACATCGAAGGCTCAGCTCTTGCTGGCGCCCAACTGCGGGAGTTCCTTTTGCCAGATGCCCGTCACCCCCGCCGTAGTGAACCCCAACTGCTTGTTGACGGTCAGCAGGTATCTGTTCTCCGGGGCGTTCCAGGTATAAATGACCCTCGCGTCCGGGAACTGCTCGGTGAGGCGTTCCATGTTGGCCACCTTGATCAGCAGCCCCAGCTTATTCCCGCGGTGTTCCTGGAGCACCAGGGTGTCGTCCTGGAACACCACGTCGGCGCGGTGGGCCAGGACGCTGATTGTGGTCAGGCCCACCAAAGCGCCCGTGGCAAGGTGCTCAACAGCCGTAACCACCGTCCGGCGACCCTGGGCAATCGTGGCCTCTTCCGCCTCACGCAGGATGCCGCCGTCGAACACCATGTCCTGCTCGACAGGGGTCTGCAGCGATGGGTCGACGTCGGCGCCCGCCTGGTTCTCCAACACGGCCACCGCCTCCAGCCACTCGTCCGGGCAGCGGTCCGTCCAGTGATGCAGGCGGTACCGGCCGTTGTTGGCGGCGTCCGCCTCCGCCTGGAGGTCGGCCACGAGCTTGGTGTCCAGGGGCAGGGCGCAGGAACTGAACTGCTCAATGTGCTGCAGCGTATACCCCGTCTTGCGGGCAAACTCGACTTCGCGGCTCTCCAGTGGAACAAAGCCCTGGCCCGATCCCGGGACCAGCTGGGCTTTCTCGAACTCGTGCAGTGAAGCACCCGGGTGGTTGGTATCCACCAGGATCATGGTCCGGCCCTCAGCCCGCGCCAGGTGTTCGGCGGCGAGCAATAGTTTCCGGCCAACGCCCTGGCGCTGGAATTCGGGCAGGATGTCCAGCGTGAACTCGGCCAGGTCCAGGTTATCGGCCAGTGGAAGGGCGATATCAACGGTACCTACGATCTCACCGTCGACCTTTGCCACCAGGATGATCTGGCGTTCGTAGGGGTCCTCAAGCTCCAGGAGTTTCTCCAGCGGCGCATACGCCAGATCATCAGTGCCCCAGGTCTGCATCCGGACCTTGCGGCCCACCTCAACGGCGGCCAGGAAGTCCGCCGCGTCCGGTGCGTCCAGCGAATCCGGGATCCACAGCTGCTCGATCTTCACGTCGTTTGCCATAAGGGGCATCATCCCAGCCGTTTCTGCCACTCACCTTCATAGCCAGCAGGCTTGAATCCAAGCGAAATATTTATCGCCAGCATATGCTGGTTTTCGCTGGCATTCCACGTAAGGACCGACCGCGCGGCGGGCCAGCGCTGCTGTGCCAGACGCAGGTTCGCGAGCTTGACCAGCATTCCCAAGCGGTGTCCCCGGTGTTCTGCAGACACCAACGTGTCCTGTTGGATGATCGTCGCAGGAACCTCCGGGCGCCAATTCAGGACGGTATAGGCCGCCAGCCTGCCGGATGTGCTGTGCATCGCGGCGGCCACCAGGGCCTGTACACCACTGCGGACCAGCGTTTCTTCCTCTTCCCGCACCCGGGCCGCGTCCCAGTCCTCGGGGCCCCAGTCCAACCCGGCCGTGGGCACATCGGTGCTCATTCGGGCCTTCAGGGCGGAGTATTCGACGACGAACTCCTCGGGACAGGCCTCCGTCCAGGTGAGAACCTTATAGTCCAGTGCGTGGGCGGATGCCTCGGTCTCCAGCATTTCCAGGCGCTCTGCAGGAACGGGTAGGGCTAGCCGGCTGGACCGCTCCACTTGCTCCAACTCATATCCGGCATCGGCGGCAAAGGCAGTTGAAGCCTCTTCCCGCGGGAGCCCGCCTGCGCCTGATTTTGCCGGCAGCAAGGTTCCTGGGCGTTCTGCCTGCTCCAGCGGGATCTCGCAGTAGGCGTCCAGCGATGTCCTGCCCCGCGTCGCCGCAACGGACTCGGCGTACTCCAGCAGGCGCCTCCCCCACCCGCAGCGCCGGTAGGCCGGGGCCACCAGGACATCGATCCCGGCACTGGCCGTGTTCTCCCGCAGGGGCAGCGTGACCGAGCACAGGCCCACCAGCTCTCCGCCGAGCCGTGCGGCAAAGAGGTGCCGCTCCTCATACTCGTTGCCGCGCCAGAACTCCATTGCCTCGGCTGGAGTAAGGCAGCGGTCAAGGTTGCCCCATTTCTCCTGCTCGTGGGCTTCACGGAGGGCCTGACAGGCACGGAAGTCCGCGGCACCGTCCGGACTTCCCTCTGCAGCCGGGGTGCCGCCGTCGGGCGTTGGCGGGATCTGAACAGCGGTGATGGCCAGGGCGGTCATGCCCCCAGCCTAGCCATCCGCAGGATTTAGTCGAGGGTGCGGGCTTAAGCAAAGAGACCGCCCGGCGCGATGCCGGGCGGTCTCTTTGTGTGCCGGACAGGTCCGGCAGCAGGCGCTGTTGAGGATTAGACCTCGGTCAGGACCTTGGTGACGTTGGGGTCAACGGAGATGCCCGGACCGAACGTGGTGGCCACAGTGGCCTTCTGGATGTAGCGGCCCTTGGAAGCGGACGGCTTCAGGCGAAGCACCTCTTCCAGTGCTGCGGCGTAGTTTTCGGCCAGCTTGATGGCGTCGAACGAAACCTTGCCGATGATGAAGTGCAGGTTCGAGTGCTTGTCGACGCGGAAGTCGATCTTGCCGCCCTTGATGTCGTTGACAGCCTTTGCGACATCCGGGGTGACTGTGCCGGTCTTCGGGTTCGGCATCAGGTTACGGGGACCCAGCACCTTACCAAGACGGCCAACCTTGCCCATAAGGTCAGGGGTGGCTACGGCTGCATCGAAGTCGGTCCAGCCAGCGGCGATCTTTTCGATCAGGTCATCGGAACCAACGAAGTCGGCGCCGGCTGCGATTGCTGCCTCAGCCTTGTCGCCCGTTGCGAAAACCAGGACGCGGGAGACCTTACCGGTGCCGTGGGGCAGGTTGACGGTGCCGCGGACCATCTGGTCAGCCTTGCGGGGGTCAACGCCGAGGCGGAAAGCGACCTCAACGGTGGCGTCGAACTTGGACGGGTTGGTGTCCTTGGCGAGCGTTACTGCCTCGAACGGCGCGTAGAACTTCTCCGCGTCGATCTTGGCGGCTGCTGCCTCATATGCTTTGCTGCGCTTTGCCATGCTGCTTATTTCTCCTTGTGCAGTTGTGGTCTGCGGACCGCGCTGGGCCCTGCCACAGTTGGTGATCCGGCTGGTGTACGCGGATTCCAACATTACGGTTTGTGCCGGTTCTCCGGCAGTGGTGCCGGTTTCCCGGCGGTGCCGCCCGCCGTCGTGATCGGTTTCCCGAACCCAACGCCCTGGCAGCGGAAGGGGATTAACCCTCGACGGTGATACCCATGGAGCGGGCGGTGCCGGCGATGATCTTCGCTGCGCCTTCGAGGCTCGTGGCGTTGAGGTCTTCCATCTTCGTGGTGGCGATCTCGTTGACCTGGGCCTGCGTCAGCTTCGCAACCTTGACGGTGTGCGGGGTGGGTGAACCCTTGGCAACGCCTGCAGCCTTCTTGATGAGCTCTGCAGCCGGCGGGGTCTTGGTGATGAACGTGAATGAACGGTCTTCGTAAACCGTGATTTCAACGGGGATGACGTTTCCGCGCTGGGCTTCTGTGGCAGCGTTGTACGCCTTGCAGAATTCCATGATGTTGACACCGTGCTGGCCAAGCGCAGGACCGATCGGCGGAGCCGGGTTAGCGGCACCTGCCTGGATCTGCAGCTTGATGAGGCCGGTGACCTTCTTCTTGGGAGCCAATGTAGGGTCCTTCTCTCAATAATGTCCTGGGACACAGGAGCGTGCCTCAGGTTTTTGGCCGCCATGGCGAGGCGGCCGGCCGTTCCGGACCTGCTAAGCGGGCAGCGCCGGAACGAATTCTGTAGTGGTGCTAGATCTTGGTGACCTGGTTGAACGCCAGGGTGACCGGGGTTTCGCGCTCGAAGATGGAGACGAGCACCACGAGGGTCTGGGATTCCACCTTGATTTCGGAGATCGTAGCCGGAAGGGTCTCGAACGGACCTTCCTTGACGATGACGGATTCGCCAACCTCGAAGTCAACGTCAACCGGGGCGGCAGCGTGCTTGACGGGCTTGCCCTTCTCGGCCTGCTCTTCTTCGAAGACCGGGGCGAGCATGGAGAAGACCTCATCGAGGCGCAGCGGCACGGGGTTGTGGGCGTTGCCCACAAAGCCGGTAACGCCGGGAGTGTGGCGGACGGCGCCCCAGGAGGCGTCCGTCAGGTCCATGCGAACCAGGACGTAGCCGGGGATGCGGACGCGGTTGATGACCTTGCGCTGGGCGTTCTTGATCTCAACGACTTCTTCCATCGGCACCTGGATTTCGAAGATGTAATCTTCCATGTCCAGGGTCTGGATGCGGGTCTCAAGGTTGGCCTTCACGCGGTTTTCGTAACCGGCGTAGGAGTGGATGACGTACCAGTCACCCTCCTGGCGGCGCAGTTTGGCCTTGAATTCCTCGGCGGGATCAACCTCGGCCTTGGCGGCCGCAGCGGCGAGGGCGTCTGCCTCCTCCGATTCGTCGTCGGAGTCGTCGCCGTCAACGTCTGCCTCTGAAGCGTCAGAGTGGTCGTCGGAATCATCAGCGTCGTCAGAATCGGCGAAGTCGGATTCGGACGCAGCGGACTCAACCTCGGACTCTTCACCGGCTCCTGCCGTGACGTCCGCGGACTCTTCCAGCTCAGTCTCGGTTACCTCGAGCTCCTGCTCAGACACTTGGTCTCCTGCTTCCTCATTGCCTAACATGCCTATTTAAATGGCTCAATTCCGCACACTGTCGTGGCCTCCTCCGGTTTACCCGGACCAGACCACGCAGCCTGCGGACGATTCGCCTTAGCGGTCCCCGGGAGCGATCCCGCCGAAGACCCAGCTGACAGCGGTTCCAAAACCGATGTCCAGCAGGCTGACGATGACCATCATGATGGCCACGAACACCAGCACCACCAGTGTGTAATTGATCAGTTCCTTGCGGGTTGGTGCAACAACCTTCTTCAATTCACCGATGACCTGGCGAACGAAAAGTGCAATGCGAGCGAAGAAGTTTGCCTTGGCGGCCTTCTTAGCTGGGCGGCCCTTGGAGCTGCTGGCAGCTGTTTCGGTCACCTGGTCCTCGCTCATCTTTGCAATGTTGGATTACCCGGCCCTGATCAGAACCATGGTTGCTGCGCTTGCTCCGGTTTGTCGCCGGAACAGCTTGCGCAGGGCAGACAGGACTCGAACCTGCAACCTGCGGTTTTGGAGACCGCTGCGCTACCAATTGCGCCACTACCCTATGGATCGAAAACGACCGTTTTGACGGACTTCCGCAGTTTGCACTGGGGCGCACGACATCATCTGTGTTTTCAACACCGGTGAACCAGTCTACGCAACAACTTCGCGTACGTCGAACCAGCCACATTCCGGACGCCCGTTCCGCTGGAATTGTTGATCTGACCTGCAGTCACAAAACCAATCCGGCAACCCGAACGATCCGGTGAACAGCATAGAGTAGATCACGTCGAATTCCACCATTCAGCCACCGAGCTGTAAGCGAAGAACGGACCCGCCATGTCTGCCGCCCGCGTTTCCCAGCGCATTTCCGCCATTGCCGAATCCGCAACCCTGGCCGTTGATGCCAAGGCCAAGGCGCTCAAGGCGGCCGGCCGGCCGGTTATTGGCTTCGGCGCAGGCGAACCTGATTTCCCTACGCCGGACTACATCGTCAAAGCGTCCATCGAAGCCGCTGGCCAGCCCAAGTACCACCGCTACTCCCCTGCCGGCGGCCTTCCTGAACTGAAGAAAGCCATCGCCGAGAAAACCCTCCGCGATTCTGGCTACGCGGTGGACGCGTCCCAGGTGCTGGTGACCAACGGCGGCAAGCAGGCTGTGTACAACACTTTCGCCACGCTGGTTGACCCGGGCGATGAGGTGATTGTCCCCACACCGTTCTGGACCACGTACCCGGAGGCAATCAGGCTCGCCGGCGGTGTCCCCGTTGAGGTCTTTGCGGGTCCGGAGCAGGAATACCTCGTCACCGTGGAGCAGCTTGAGGCCGCTGTCACGGACCGGACCAAGATCCTGTTGTTCGTTTCGCCGTCCAACCCCACGGGTTCGGTCTACTCCCCCGAGCAGGTCGCCGAGATCGGCAAATGGGCCGCTGCCAAGGGGCTGTGGGTGGTCACCGACGAAATCTACGAGCACCTGACCTACGACGGCGTCCCTTTCACCTCCATCGCCACCGCTGCCCCTGAACTGGGCGACAAAGTGGTCATCCTCAACGGTGTGGCAAAGACCTATGCCATGACGGGCTGGCGGGTGGGCTGGATGATCGGCCCGGCCGACGTCATCAAGGCAGCCACCAACCTGCAGTCCCACGCCACGTCCAACGTCTCCAACATCATGCAGATCGCGGCCCTAGCAGCCGTCTCCGGCCCGCTGACCGCCGTCGACGAAATGAAGGTCGCCTTTGACCGCCGCCGCAAGGCGATCGTCGCCGGACTGAACGCCATCGACGGCGTGGAATGCCCGACGCCGAAGGGCGCCTTCTACGTCTACGCGGACGTCCGCGGGCTGCTGGGGAAGGAATTTCCGACGGCGGCAGGCACCGCCACGCCGTCGACCTCCGCTGAACTGGCCGCGCTGATCCTGGACGAGGTCGAGGTGGCGGTGGTGCCGGGTGAGGCATTCGGCCCATCCGGCTACTTGCGCCTCTCCTACGCCTTGGGCGACGAGGACCTGGCCACCGGCGTTGCCCGGCTCCAGGACTTCCTCGGCAAGGCCAAGTAACGCTCCCCGACACCAGATGCGCTATCACTTGTGGTCCCTTATCAAGGCTTACAGGGACCACAAGTGATAGCGCATCTTTGGGTTAGAGGAGGCGGCGTTCGGCGGCCCATTTGGTGAGCTCGTGCCGGCTGGAGAGCTGGAGTTTGCGCAGCACGGCCGACACGTGCGTTTCCACGGTCTTGATGCTGATGAACAGCTCCTTAGCCACTTCCTTGTAGCTGTAGCCACGGGCAATCAGGCGCATGACTTCCAGTTCGCGGGCAGAAAGCCTGTCCAGTTCGTCGTCGGCAATGTCCGCCGGGGCGGTACCGAAGGCATCCAGCACGAAACCTGCCAGCCGGGGCGAGAACACGGCGTCCCCGCCTGCCACCCGGAACACGGCGTCGGTGATCTCGGCACCGGAGATCGTCTTGGTGACGTACCCCCGCGCTCCCGCCCGGATGACAGCCACTACGTCCTCCGCGGCGTCCGAGACACTGAGGGCAAGGAACTTCGTGGTGGCCAGGAGCGCTGCTGAGCCGGCAATGACTTCACGCCCGCCGCCGCCGAGGCCGCCGGGCAGGTGCACGTCCAGCAGGACCACTTCCGGACGTTCCTGGGCGATCACCGCAATGGCCTGCTCCACTGTGGCGGCCTCGCCCACCACCTGGATGCTCGCGTCAAGGTCAGCCTTGAGGCCTGAGCGGAAAATGGCGTGGTCATCCACGATCACCACGCGGACCGGCTGGGCGGGGCGAATGGGTCCGGTCGCCTGTGCGTTGTTCATGATTTCCCTTCCGCGTTGTCCGTTTGGAGCGCCGGCAGGCCGAGCCGCACTTCAGTACCGTCCGGTGTACTGATGATGGAGGCGGTCCCGCCATGGCGCTTCATGCGTCCGATGATCGATTCCCTGACTCCCAGCCTGTCCTCGGGCACATCATTGAGTTCGAATCCGGGACCACGGTCCTTGACGAAGACTTCGGCACGGCCGTCAGAGACTTCAAGGTACACGGACACAGACCCGCCGCCGTGCCGGGAGGCGTTCAGCATCGCCTCCCGGCTGGCCTGGACGAGGGCCTCGTGGGCTTCGGTCATGGCGGTGTCCCCTACGCTCACCACCTCAACGGCGTTGCCCAGGAAGTCCTCCACCTCTGCCGCCGTTGCCTTGATCCGTTCAGAGAGCTGCCCTGCGTCCCGGCCCGGGTCCTGGAACAGCCAGCCCCGGAGTTCACGCTCCTGGGCCCGGGCGAGGCGGACTACATCGTGTTCGTTGCCGGCCCGGCGCTGGATCAGGGCGAGGGTCTGCAGTACGGAGTCGTGCAGGTGGGCCGCGATCTCTGCGCGTTCGGTTTCGCGGACCCTGCCGGCACGCTCCGATTCCAGGTCCCGCCAAAATTTGAGTGCCCAGGGAAGAAGCACCAGAACCACTCCGCCCAGTACCGCCACCGAAGCAAGCAGCGCCAGCCACGTCTGTTCCCATGATCCTGAACCGGACACCATCACGAGCACGCCGGCCACCACCAAGGCCAATCCTGCTGCCAGCCGTGCCCAGCCACCGGCCTGGTCGGCCTTGGTTTTGTCCAAGAGCCCCGCGCGGCGGGTCTCGTCGAGCTGCATCCAGGCGATGGCAGCGCCTCCCAGCACGGCCGCGGCAGGAATGAGCGTCCCGAGGGGTACGTCGACACCCAGGAGCTGCGCGATCAGGATGCCCGCCACCAGGAGGAGTCCGGCTCCCAGCAGGACCTCCTTGCCGTACCGCATGCTGCGGACCCGGAACCACGGCGGCCGCACAGCCGCACCGTAACCTGTCGTGGCCGGGCCGTAGCCGGGCAAAGGCTCGGCCGACCACGCTGCGCTGTAGGCAGCGGGAGCATTGGCAGCGGCGCCGCCCGCGGCGGCGGGGGCGGAAGCTCCGGCGTCGTGCGTTCCGCGCGGCGCAGCACCCGTGGCTGAGTGGCCGGCAGGCTGTGCGTGCGCCGTGGTCGGCCGGGCGCTGAAAGCCGGATCAAGACTCACCGCCGGGGCAATGGGCGACGCCGGACGCCTGGCGTTGCGCCGAGCGCTTTCGTCAGCAGTAGGGACCATGATCCAGAGCCACGCGTAGAAGGCCAGTCCGGCACCGCCGGCCAAGGTTGCGAGCGCCATGCCGATCCTGACGGTCTTCACCGGCCAGCCCAGATGCGCCGCGAGGCCGGAGCACACGCCCGCAATGATGCGGTCGCTGCTGCGGACCAGCGGTGGGCGGGTAAAGGCTGTGCTCATGTGTCAATCCAAACATGGATCAGGGTTCCCCGGACCCGATTCGGGCCCGAACCGGGGGTATCTCAGGGACGGCTCAGGGTGTTCCCCAGTAGAGCGGGGCGGCGCCGGACGGCAGGATCGAAGTATGAACTCGCAGACCCCCACCCCAGATGACGAACACCCCACCGAGCCACTCCCGCCCCGCGGAACCGAACACCCCACCGAGCCACTGATGCCTGGGACGGAAAGCACGCAGGATTCGCAGCCCTCCCCGTCACAGGACGCGCCGGAGCAACCACCTTACGGCGAGCAGTCCGGACCCTACGCAGGACCGTACGCCGGCCCCTACCAAAGCCAGCCGTCTGGCCAGTACGCCGGCGCCAAACCACCTTCCCAGTCCACCGAATTCTTCCCCTGGATCCGGAGCCACGGCATCCAGCGCGGGCGGGACCGCTGGATCGGCGGTGTCTCCAGCGGCATCGCCTACCGGATGGGCATCGACCCCCTGATTGTGCGAGGCATCTTCATCGTCCTCACGCTTTTCGCCGGAATCGGCGTCCTTCTCTACGGCCTTGCGTGGGCGTTCCTCCCCGAACCTGACGGCCGGATCCACGTCCAGGAAGCCGGTGCCGGCCGGTGGTCCACCGGCATGACCGGTGCCTTGATCACCACCGTGATAGGCCTCACCGGGCTCGGCGGCGGCTTCTGGGGCTGGAGCCGCAACGGCTTCGGCGGATTCGTCTGGACCGTCTTCTGGGTCGGTGGCGCCATCTACCTCATTTACTACCTGACCCAACGCAACAAGGTCCGGAATGGAGCTCCCATGAACACCACACCGCAGCCGGCCGGCGCCGACGGAAGTGCCGCCTTCGCGGCCGCATACCCCACCGCCCCGTACACCTCGCCATACTCCACGACGGATACCGGCTCCGGTTCCGCGGGGACCCCTCCCTACACGCCAACACCGCCCTCCGGCCCCACCCCGCCCTACGGCAGCGGCGGGTTCCCCGGGGGAGGCAACTACGGCGGCGGCAATTACGGCGGCGGTTACCAGCAGCCACAAGGACCGGCGCGCCCGCCAAAGGTCCGCCCCGGCGGTCCTGGAGCGCCTGCAGTGGCAATCACCGCCGGAACAGCATTGCTGGTCGGCGGCGGGCTCAAGGCCCTGGACGCCGGCAACGTGATCAACCTCGGCGACTCCGCGAACGCCATCGTCTGGGCCAGCGCCGCAGCGGTCCTGGGCCTCGGCATCCTCCTCGCCGGCCTGCGCGGAAGGACCTCAGGGATCCTCGGCTTCTTTGCCGTGGTTGCGCTGATCATCGGCGGCATCTTCAACGTGGTGGGCAACGGCGACAGGGTCCGCTTCACCCAGGTTGACTGGACACCCGCCAGCATTGAACAGGCCAGGGACGGACTCGACGTCACCGCCGGCCGGGGGACTGTTGACCTCACTGACCTGGGCGTGGCGGCCCCGCTGACATCCGACGTCGTTGTTCCCCTGGACATCACCGCCAGCAACGTCACCGTGGTTATCCCCGATGACGTCCCCGTGGACGTCAAGGCCGACATGACTATGGGCAACATCCACGACGGCGCCAACGACCGCAGCGGCATCACCACCCGTGAGAGCAGCTACAACACCGACTTGCCCGGCGCCCGCCTGGTGGTCGAGATTGACGGCACCTTCAGCAACGTCACCATCCAGGAAGGAAACTGACATGAGCAACGTTGATCCGGCACCGGATTCATACGCCAAGGAAACGCCGACGGCGGAATCCGCCACAACAGACCCCACTGCTCCCGCAACCACCAGGGTTGGAACCGTGGTCTGGGGCCTCGTGGTCCTGGCACTGGCCGTCCTGATCATCATCGCCCAACTGGGAGTCGTTACCCTGAACGGAACCTACGTGCTGATCGGCCTCATGATCGGAGCCGGTGCCGCGTTGGTGGTTGGCGGGCTGCTCTCGGCACGGAAACGTGACAACGAGCCCACAACAGGGAAGTCTTGAACCATGGACAAGTTTTTCAGCATCGTCAGGGGCTTCGGCCTGAAACGCGGTCCCGAGCGCTGGCTGGGCGGCGTGTGCGGAGGAATAGCGGCCAAGCTCAACGTGGATGTGGCCTTTGTCCGGATCGCGTTCCTGGTCTTCTGCCTCCTCCCCGGACCCGCAGTGGTCTTCTACGTCGCGGCGTGGCTGATCCTTCCGGACCAGCGGAATTCCATCCCGCTGCAGACCTTCCTGGACCGCCGGTCCATCAACGGATCCTGACCCTTCCAAACGGGCCCCCGTCCGCGAGCACCCACCATGGGAACTCCGCGGACGGGGGCCTTTCCGGTGCCGGCTGTACGTGCGATTCCTGCGCACGCGATTTCCTGCCCTGTGTCCACCGGCCGGTGGACACAGGATTCAACCGGCCGGACCTGTTGGCAGCTGGCCCCCGACTGCCACGCTGGAAGCATGAACTCTTCAACCGGCCCGGAGCGGCACTCCCCTGATGCCATCACCGTCCGCGGCCTCAACAAGTCGTACAGGTTGCCCAAAGGCGGCATCCTCACTGCAGTGGACCATCTGGACCTCGCCATCCGGACCGGCGAAACGTACGCCCTCCTAGGTCCGAACGGGGCGGGCAAGTCCACCACGATCGAGATGCTTGAAGGACACCGGAAACCGGACGGCGGCGAGGTGAGCGTCCTGGGCACGCGGCCATGGAAGGCCTACCCAGCTTTCCGTGCCCGGATCGGTATCGTCCTCCAGGAAGCTACGGATTCCGGGGAACTTCGGGTCTCTGAGGCACTTCGGTCCCTGGCTGCCTGTTTCCCCGCGCCCCGCAAGGTGGATGAGGTCATCGAAGCGGTAGGCCTCGGGGGCAAAGGCGGCGTCCGGATCTCCACCCTGTCGGGCGGCCAGCGGCGACGCCTTGATGTTGCCCTCGGGATCATCGGCAACCCCGAAGTCCTGTTCCTGGATGAACCCACCACAGGATTCGATCCCGAGGCCCGGAGGCAGTTTTGGGATCTTATCCGCCGGCTGAGCAAGGCTGGCACCACCATTGTGCTCACCACCCATTACCTTGACGAGGCCGAGCAATTGGCGGACCGGATCGGCGTGATAAACCACGGCCGGATGATCGCCGAAGGCAGCCCGGCGGACATCGGAGGCCCCGGCCTCCGCGTGCCGCGGGTCCGTTGGCGGGATGCCTCGGGCCTGCGTGAAGTGGTGACCCAGCACCCCGCGGCGCTGGTCCACTCCCTGTCCGACGGCGGCGCAAGCGAGCCGGCGGAGCTCGCCGTCGTCCGTCCCAGCCTCGAGGACATCTATCTCCAGCTCATCGGCGCCGCCGATGAGGCCGGGCGTCCGGGCCACACCGAACCTTCGCCAGACCAGGCGATACCGCCGGACAAGGCAACACACTCCAGGACAGGAGCCCTCCGATGAGCACCGCATTGCCAGCATCCGCCGGCCCAGTAGCCGGCCGCCCGGCCTGGCGTCCCTCAGTCCTGCGCCTGGGGGTTGGCCGGATCCTGCTGGAGATCAAGCTATTTAACCGGGATGTGCTGTCACTGGTCCTCGTGCTGTTTTTCCCGATCCTGATGATGTCCCTTTTTGGCACAGTGTTCGGTGATGAACCGGTCTTCGGGGCGGATCCGAACGGGCAGGGCGGCATCACTCCGGCGCACTATTACCTGCCAGGCATGCTGGCCCTGAGCACCATCCTCAGCGGCTTCCAGAACCTCAGCAGCTATGTGGCAACCGAGCGTTTCAACGGAACAGTGAAGAGGCTTGCAGGGACCCCGTTGCCGGCCGCCTCCTACTTCATCGGAAAGACGGGCCAGACGCTCTACCTGATCGTGGCCCAGACCGCCCTCCTGCTGCTGGCGGCCACAGTCCTGTTTGACGTGCCGCTCCCCCGGGAGGCAGGGCAGTGGGGCCTCGTGGCGCTGCTAATGGTCCTCGCCACGGCCGCCTGGGCCACCGTGGCGATAGCCTTCACGGCCCTGCCCAAGTCCGCCCAGAGCGCCTCGACGCTCGCGGTCCTGCCGGTACTGCTGCTGTCCTTCACCTCCGGGGTGTACTTTCCGTTCTCCCAGCTTCCGGACTGGCTGCAGTCCATCAGCAATTTCTTTCCCCTGCGGTGGACGGCGAGCGCCTTCCGGTCCGTCTTCCTGCCTGCCGGTTTTGAGGCCGTGGAGCCGGGAGCAACCTACAACCTGCCGCTGACGTTCCTCGTGCTGGGTATCTGGGTGGCGGCCGGTGCGGTCCTGGCAAGGCTGGCGTTCAAGTGGCCGCCACAGAAGTAACCGGAACGGCGGCGGGAGTGATCTTGGTTGCCCGCCGTCGCGCCGATAGGGTGCACCCATGAGCTATATCAGCGGACGGACCGAGCGGCTGCTGCCCGCCCGCTCGGTATGGACCACTTCCATGCTCTGGTGGCACGCGGGTTTCTACGCCGCGCTGGCCAGCGTGTCCTACTTCGCGCTCTTTGGCGATGGGCGGGATTCAGCGACGCCGCTGGTGATTGGATCGCTGTTGCTGCTGGGCATTGCCTATCCGTTCCTCACCCGCACCAAGGACCTCCGGACGGGACGCCCCACCATTTATGTGGCGCTCCTCGTGACGGTGGTTGTGCTCCTCTCGTTCGTGTACGACGGCGCAGGCGTCCTGCTGTTTGTGGCTTTCCCCCAGGTCTGGATGTTTACAGGCACGCAGCGCCAGGGCGTGGCTGCCACTGCCCTGCTCTGCGTGGGCGTGGCCGTCGGCCAAGTCAGCCGCTGGGGGCTGAGCGGCACGGAGGTCTACGGCATTACGGCCCAGCTGGTGACGTCGTTCGTGGCCAGCTGCATGATTGGCCTCTGGATTTCAAAAGTCATCGAACAGAGCGAACAGCGGGCCGAACTGCTGGCCGAACTTGACGCAACACGCCATGAGCTCGACGTTGCCGAGCAGGCACGCGGGGCACTGGCTGAGCGGGAACGGATGGCACGGGAAATCCACGACACCCTGGCACAGGGCTTTACCTCCATCGCCATGCTGTCCGAAGCCGCACAGGCCCAGCTCAGGACACAACCGCAGGATCCAACGGGACTGCTCCGGAGCCTCTCGGCCATCTCCCAGACCGCCCGGGAAAGCCTGGCCGAGGCCCGTGCCCTGGTGGCTTCGGGCGTCCCGTCCGACGTCCAGGGCGGCGACCTGCTGGCCGCACTGCGGCGCCTTCCGGACACCCTGCACCTGGACAGCATGCGGCTCAACGTGGCCCTGCCGGACCGCCTGCCGCCGCTCCCGTCCACGCAGCAGGTTGCCCTCCTTCGGACGGCCCAGGAAGCACTAAACAATGTCCGGAGGCATTCCGGAGCGACAACCGCGGAGCTGGTCGTGGACGTCCCGGCAGGAGATCCACCTTTGCTGCGGCTGACCGTGACGGACAACGGGCACGGATTTGACCCCTCGGCTGACCACGAAGGGTTCGGCCTGAGGTCCATGGCGGCCCGGCTGGCCGAAATCGGCGGCCGGCTGCAGGTGACTTCATCGTCCGGCGGCACCCGGCTGGTGGCAGTCGTCCCGACGGCGGGGCCAGCCGCCCTGGCAAGGGGACCCCAGCGTGATGACGCGGCGGCACAGGAGCCCAGCGACGCGGACCTGCGTCCACGGTCGCACACACCGGGAGCCGGGGCATGAACGCCGCCGGAACGGTCACGGTAGTCCTGGCCGACGACCACCCCGTGGTGCGGAGCGGCCTTGCCGCCCTTCTTGATACCGCTGCCGGCATTGACGTGGTGGCTGACGCCGCCAACGGGCAGGAGGCGGTGGACGCCGTCAGCCGCCTGCGGCCGGACGTTGTGCTGATGGACCTGCGGATGCCCGTCCTGGACGGCGCCGGCGCCACGGAACAGATCCGGGACCGGTTCCCCGGCACCAAGGTGCTGGTCCTCACAACGTACGACGACGACTCCGACATCGTGCGCGCAGTGGAGTCGGGCGCGGTGGGCTACCTGCTCAAGGACACGCCCGGAGACCGGATCATCGAGGCCGTCCGCGCCGCGGCGCGTGGTGAGACAGTCCTGGCGCCGCCGGTTGCGGCCAGGCTGGTTTCCCGGATGCGGTCCCCGGAACTGCCCCGGCTGACCGCCAGGGAGGTGGAGGTCCTCCGTTGCGTAGCCCAAGGGCTGAGCAACCCCGAGGTGGCCGCGCGGCTGCACATCGCCGAAGCGACGGTTAAGACCCACCTCCTGAGGGTCTTCAACAAACTGGACGTGGACGACAGGACCCGGGCTGTGGTCCTCGCCATGGAGCGGGGCCTTTTGTAACCAGTTTGTGTCGTACCCCACACCGCCCACTAGAATCTAGGGTGAGCTCAGCGTGGCGCTCTGCCTGTAAACCTTCACACCAGGATTTGAGCCGAGACATGAAAATTGGAATTCTTACCAGCGGTGGCGACTGCCCCGGATTGAACGCCGTTATCCGCGGAGCCGTCCTGAAGGGCATCGCCATCCACGGCCACGAATTCGTGGGATTCCTGGACGGCTGGCGCGGCGTCGTTGAAGGCGACATCATCGATATCCCCCGCACCATGGTCCGCGGCATCGCCAAGCAGGGCGGCACCATCCTGGGTACTTCCCGCACCAACCCGTTCGAGAACGGCGGAGGCCCGGAAGTCATCAAGGCCCACATGGACCGGATGGGCATCGATGCAATCATCGCCATCGGCGGTGAGGGAACGCTCGCTGCCGCCAAGCGCCTCACTGACGCCGGACTGAAGATCGTCGGTGTCCCCAAGACTGTCGACAATGACCTCGACGCCACCGACTACACCTTCGGATTTGATACCGCCGTCCAGATCGCCACCGAAGCCATCGACAGGCTGCGCACCACCGGCGAATCGCACCACCGCTGCATGATCGCCGAAGTGATGGGCCGCCACGTAGGGTGGATCGCCCTTCACGCCGGCATGGCAGCCGGTGCGCATGCCATCCTGATCCCGGAGCAGAAGGTCAGTATCGAACAGATCACCGAATGGGTGCAGGAGGCCCACGACCGTGGCCGTGCGCCCCTCGTGGTGGTGGCAGAGGGCTTCGTGCCGGACCATATGGAATCGCCCCACTCCGAACGCGGCCTCGATACCTTCGGACGGCCCCGGCTGGGCGGCATCGCGGACCAACTGGCGCCCGAGCTTGAGGCGCGCACCGGCATCGAGACCCGCGCTACGATCCTTGGCCACATCCAGCGCGGCGGTGTGCCGTCCGCCTTCGACCGCGTCCTGGCCACCCGGCTGGGCATGGCGGCCATCGACTCCGTGGTGGAAGGCTACTGGGGCACCATGGTGGCACTCAAGGGCACCGACATCCAGCACGTCGGCTTCGCCGAAGCGCTGGGCCAGTTGAAGACCGTTCCGCAGAACCGTTACGACGAGGCCGCTGTCCTGTTCGGCTGAGCCAAGCGGCACGGACCAGCGCGGACGCACAGTTACCGCCCCCTTTCGACGCGGGGCCGTGACTGTACGTTCGCGCTTCACTGTGCTGGGTAGGCTGGGCACATGACTCTTGACCCCGGTTCCGCTGCCATCATCCAGCTCGCGTGGGCAAGGCGGCTGGGGCTCGACGACGACGCGTTCGCTGCGTCCCTTGCCTCCGGCGAGCGGATTGTCAGGGCCGACGACTCGGTCCGGACAGTGGAGTTCGTCCGGCTTTTCGGCAGCTCGGCGCTGGTGGGCCCGCAGTGGGTCATTGACGCAGCCGCCGGCATCCCGGACGAGGAAATGGCCCAGCATGTCACGCTGCTGACCCTCACCCGCTCCCATGGAGGCCACGGCCTGGGGGCCGCAGCCCTATTTTTCGCCGACGACCTGCCCCTGAAGCAACCTTCCGAGGATTTGACCGTGTCCCACGGCAACCCGGAGGCGATCGAACTCGAGGGGCTGTGCCCGCCGGACGATGTCAACGAAGTGGGGCTCTCGGACCTGGAAAACCGGTACACGATCGTCCATGAGGTGGACGGCCGGCGGGTCCCGGTGGCGTGCGGCGCCTACTCGGAGTGGGAGGGCCTGCTGGGACACCTCGGAGTGCTGGTGGATCCGGAATGGCGGCGCCGGGGGCTCGGATCGCTGGCTGCCTCCATTGCAGCCCACGAGGCCCTCGCGGCAGGACTCACCGTCCAATGGCGTGCCGAAGTCAGCAACACCGGTTGCGTGGCCCTGGCCCGAAAGCTCGGGCTGTCCACCGGCGGAATCCAGACCAGCGTGCACCTGGGCTGATCCCGTCCCTGCCCGGCAAAGGGCTATGGCCGGGCAGCGCCCTCCGCCGCAGCGCCTGGCGTGTCCGCGGCAGCAGCCTGCGGCGCGCTCCAGCCGTGCACAGCCTTGGGTTTGGCGAAGAACAGGGCCACGGCCGCCCCGACGAGGATCACGGCTGCCGGCAGCAGGATGGACTGGCCCATCGCCGTCGAGAATCCCTCCTGGAGGGATTCCGGGAGCCGGCCTGAGAATTCCATGTTGTCCGTCCCGAGTCCCCCGGCAGGAAGTTCCGCCGCGAGGCGCGCCTGGATCAGCACAGCGATGGCCGCGCTGCCCAGCACGGCCCCGATCTGGCGCGTGGTGTTGTAGACGCCCGAGCCCGCACCGGCCTGCCGCGGCGGAAGGTTCCGCGTCGCCGTCGAACTCAAGGGAGCCCAGATGCCGGCGTTGGCGAATCCCAGCACGGCACTGGGCAGGAGGAACAGCAGGATGGGCGTGTCCGGGTGCATCAGGACCGAGTTCCACGCCAAGGCAACGGCCATCAGGACCAAGCCGCCGGACGTGATGTATCTGGGATTGACGCGGTCGATGATCCGGCCAACCACCGGCGCGAGTCCGCCGGAAATCAGCGCCATGGGCACCATCATCAAGGCTGACTGGGTAGGCGTCATGCCCCGGACCATCTGGTAATAGAAGATCAGCGGCAAGCCGAAGGCGGTCACCGTGAACCCCACCGTGGTGATCCCGATGTTCGCCAGCGAGAAGTTGCGGTCACGGAACAGGTCCAGCGGCAGGAGCGGCTCACCCTTGTTGTAGCGCTGCCAGGCGATGAAGCCGGCAAGCACCACCAGGCCGGAGATGATCAGGCCCCAGACGCTCACGGGTCCGGCGATGCTACCCCAGTTATAGGTCTCGCCCTCCTGGATGCCGAAGACAAGCAGGAAAAGTCCGACGGCGCTGAGCAGCACGCCGGGAATGTCGAACCGGTGCGGATGGGTACTGAGGGACGGGACGAAGCGCCAGGCGAGGATGAAGCCCACGATGCCGACCGGGACGTTGATGAAGAAGATCCACTCCCAGCCGAGGCTGTCCACGAGGACACCCCCGAGGATGGGGCCTACCAACGTGGCCATGCCGGCGGTCGCTCCCCAGAGCCCCATGGCTGCACCGCGGCGGTCAGGTGGGAAGATCCGGGTGATGACGGCCATGGTCTGCGGCGTCATCATGGCGGCGCCCAGGCCCTGCAGGACGCAGGCAGTAATGAGGGACTCGACATCGCCGGACAGTCCGCACCACAGGGATGCCATCGTGAAGACCACCAGGCCCAGGAGGTACAGCTTCTTGGGGCCGAACCGGTCACCCAGCCTGCCCGTGATCAGCAACGGCACGGCGTAGGCGAGAAGGTAGGCGCTGGTCACCCAGATGACGGCGTTGATGTCCGTTCCCAGCCCCTCCATGATGCTGGGGTTGGCCACCGAGACGATGGTGGTGTCGATCAGGATCATAAAGAACCCGATCACCAGCGACCACAGGGCGGGCCAGGGCCGTGCTACGTTTTCCAAGCGTCAGTTGCCCAGCAGGTCAAGGATCTCCGTGCGGGCGAACATCTGCGCTGCCGCCCGGGCCGACGGCGTGCCGGCGTCGGGATCGGCTCCTGCCTCCAGCAGGACCCGGGCGACGTCCGCGTAACCCTTGAACGCCGCACCGGCCAGCGGCGTCTGGCCGCGGTCATTGGCGGTGTCCGCCTCGGCCCCGTGCTCCAGGATCAGCTGCACTGTGTCCGCATGGCCGTGGTAAGCGGCAAGCATAAGCAGGGAATCCCCGGCGGCGTTGGTCATGGTGGCAGGCGCGCCCGCGCTCAGGTAGCCGCGCAGGAGCCCGGTGTCGCCCTCCCTGGCTGCCTGGAACAGCTTGTGCGCGAGCTCCAGCGTTTCGTCGTCAGGTGCGGCCGGGCCGGGTGCAGTGTTTTCTGTCATGAGCGGGTCCCCCTCAGGAATCCTGTCGGGCGCCCCACTACCTGGCCGGCGTCGGGGGCGACAATCACTTCCTGGGCGGCGGTGTACGGTTCCTCGCCATCCATTACCGTCAGTATTTCATCGGGGGCAACGGACCGCTTAATGACGGCCAGTGCCACCGGGCCCATTTCATAGTGCTGGGCCACGGAGGTTACCGTGCCTACCTTCCGCTCGCCCAGCAGGACCTCGCTGCCGGGAGCGGGCATGGTGTGCTGCGACCCGTCCAGCTGGAGGAAGACCAGGCGGCGCGGCGGGTGGCCCAGGTTGTGCACGCGGGCGATGGTCTCCTGGCCCTTGTAGCAGCCCTTGGCCAGGTGCACTGCGGTGCGGAGGAGGTCCAGTTCGTGCGGAATGGTCTTGTCATCGGTTTCTGCGCCCAGCCGGGGACGCCAGGCCGCAATGCGGAGGGCTTCTGCTGCCAACACGCCCGCGAGCGGCCGGTCCCCCACCGTCTGCTCCAGCTCAGCGGCTGGCACAAGGTACTCGAACCAGGGGCGTTCCAGGCCGGGGTGCCTGTCTTCGGGTACCACCGCGTAGGAGTAACCGCCGACGCCTACCTGGGGCCAGGGATCCCGCCAGGCCTGCAGGCCTGACCATTCCTGCACTTCCTGCGTGGAGCCGAGTACTGCCCAGCCTGAAGAGACGTCGTTAATTTCTACGCGCAGCATGAACTTCATCCTGTTCAGCCATTCCGCCAGCGGCCCGGCCTCGGCGGCCTCAACGATCAGCCAGGTGGTCCCGCCGTCGTCCACCACCCGGGCGTCAAACTCAATCCGGCCCTGGACGCTCAGCAGGAGCAGTTCGCTTGAGTCCCCGGGCTGCAGGCCCGTGACCTGCTGCGAGGACAGGGTGTTCAGCCAGGACAGCCGGTCCGGGCCGCTGACAGTCACCACGCCGCGGTGGGAGAGATCGACGACGGCGGTGCCGGCTGCGAGGGCGCGCTGCTCGCGCAGGGGCTCACCGTAGTGGGCTGCGACGCCGGCGTCCGCGCCGGCGCCCTCGACGGCACCAGGGCGCGACAGCATTGGGCTGGGAGTAGTCATACTGGGGCAACGTCCTTTGGTCAGTGAGTATTCCGGTGACGCTAGCGGTATTCCGGGTTTTCGAAATCGAAACGCGTTCCGGCTTTCCATTCTTCAGGAAGGTTGCCGTAGGCGGGAATTCCGCCGGCGTCCTTGAGCATCCGGGCGAAATGTAACAGGTTCCAGGTCATGAACGTTGTGTTCCGGTTGGTGAAGTCGGATTCGGGGCCGCCGGAGCCTTCGTCCAAGTAGCTCGGACCCGGGCCCACCGGACCGATCCAGCCGGCATCCGCCTGTGGCGGGATGGTGAAGCCGATGTGCTGCAGGCTGTAGAGGACGTTCATGGAGCAGTGCTTGATGCCGTCTTCGTTGCCGGTGATGAGGCAGCCGCCGACCTTGGGATAGTAGGCCCACTGCCCCTTGCTGTTCAGTTGCCCCGAGTGGGCGTAGAGCCGTTCGATGAGTTTCTTCGTTTGCGAGGAGTTATCGCCCAGCCAGATGGGGCCCGCCACCACCACGATGTCGGCTTCCTGCACCGCAGGGTACAGCTCGGGCCACTCATCAGTGGGCCACCCGTACTCTGTCATGTCCGGGTACACGCCGCTCGCGATGTCATGGTCCACGGTCCGGATGATCCGGGTGCTGACACCCTGCTTTTCCATGATGAGGCGGCTGACGTTGATCAGGCCCTCGGTGTTGGATGTCTGCGGGGATCTTTTCAGCGTGCCATTAAAGAACAGTGCCTTCAGATCGCTGTAATCCGCGGCGTTCTGCTGTGCAGCCATGATGCTCCCTGTGATTCACTCGCGGGTGAAGCCTAGGAAGCCAAGTGTACTGAGGGCCACGACCCAGCGGGCGTCACGATTCAGTGTCAGGAAACCTTTTTCAGGAAGGCGGAGGCATGCGCCTCAAGCCCCTTGCCCGGCTGCGATGTTCCACCGGTTGCGACGTCCCAGCGCCAGAGGAGATTCCCGTCCACCAAGCCGAAAATCCGCGTGGCGGCACTGTAGTCCTTGGAGTGGCTGCCGCGCATCACCATGTCGGTAGTGAGCTGGATCTGGGGTCCCTTGATCTGTCCGTAATAGAGTTCGGAGATGCCACCGGGGTGGGCGATCGAGACAGAGATATCGAACCCGCCATCCTTGTTGCGCAGGGCTTCGACCTCGTCGGCGCTCTTGAGGGCCGGAACGATGTCCGCCGGGATCAGGCCCGGGCCGCCGTCGGCGTCGAGTTGCTTGCGCTCCAGTGCCCAAAAGCCGGTCTCAACGGTAAGGGGCCGCAGGCGCGTGCCGTCCTCGGCCGTTAACCAACTCTCCGCCCGGTATTGCAGGTACGGCAGACCGTTGTGCGTGAAGGACACGTGTTGGAAAAAGTGTTCCGAGTCCTCGTCGCCGCTGCCGAGCCGGCCGCTGCCTTCCCACTCACCAATGAGCCAGGAAAGGGGGACGAGTTCGGGGGTCAGATCTGTGGGAATCTCAATCGGCACAGCAATTACCTCGGGAAACGGCTAGCTTGTTGAACGGTCTACTTCTGGCCTTTGAAGAGGCGGTAGACGACGAATCCTGCAAACCAGGCCATGGCGAGGCTGGCGATACCGAGCAGGACGAGGAAGAAAATTTCAAATGCAAGTACGGACATGATGCCATCCTAACGCCTAGTAGATGAGTAGTTTGTCTATGAAGTACGCCAACGAACCCACGGCTGAGACGGGTGCAAGACCCATACTAAGAGCCGCCGGAATGTTAAGTGGAGCGCCCCGGAGTGTGACGAGCCGGCGGAAACTGACCAGCACCGCACCCACGACCACCCCGAATACCGCGGCCGGCAGGACGGCGATGTCGGAGAAAACCAGGCCGGCAAGTGGCCCGGCCAGCCCGGCCATCACAATGCCGAGCGGGGCCACAATGCTGTCGGGCCAGCGGATAAGGCCAGCCAACAGGGCAACGGCGGCGCTGATGGCTGCGACCAGCATCATTTCCCGGACACCGTTGAAACGGGCCCCGGCAATCCAGCCCGCACCAAGGCAGGACAGCAGCACGCCGGCGCAGCAGCCCAAGGTGGATTCGAGCCGCTGGGCCTGGCCTGTGCCGCGGATGAGCTGCACCACAAACACCGCCATCATGCCCAGCGCCATGAACGCCGGTGTCCAGTCCAGGAAACCTGGGGCAGGGGCATAAGCTGCCGCGAGCGCCGATCCGGCACCAGGCAGTGCAATGACAGCGGCCAGGGTCTTCTTCGCCGGAATACGGAGGAAGTGGGGCCAGCCGACGCCGACAGCGAGCGCCACGACCACCGCGACAGCGAGCAATGTGTCCGGAGACGTGTACACCCCGGCAATAATGGCGGCCAGCCCGGCCATGCCGAAGGCGCCGATTGTCCACGAGGGCAGCGAACGGACCGGGGCTTGCAGATCCGCGCTCATGCGGGACCTGGCTCTGACGTGCGCGGCTTCAACTCTGCACCCAATTCGCGGCATTCCCATTCTGGCTGGCGACCGGGAGGCGGTTCAGCCCCCGGCAGGGCACAGTGCCCCTGTGTTCAATCCTGCCCTATGTGACCGCGATGTGTCGCAAAACGGACACGGAGGATGGCCCGATCAGTGTCTGTTAAGGGGCGGTTGGGTATACTCAAAGCTCAGCTACGCTTCCTGCTTCGGTTGCCGGCCGGATATTTCGATCGACGGCCCAGACCGCAGCAGTGAGACAGTACCGGCCGGTGAAAACCCGGTTCAGTCGCCCAAAGATGCGCGGACGGCCCTTGGAGGAATAATGTCGCACATCCTGTTATTGACGAACAGCACCGGCTCATCGGTGGACATCCTGCCTGCCCTTGAACTGCTGAACCACCGCGTGCACATCCTGGCCGCCGAACCCACCGCGCTGCTGGAGACTGATCCATGCGACATTGTGCTGCTGGATGCCCGTAAGGACCTGGTAGGTGCCCGTTCGCTGACCCAGCTCCTGAAAGCCACCGGCCTGAGCGCCCCGCTGGTCCTGATCCTGACCGAGGGCGGCATGGCTGCGGTTTCCTCTGCCTGGGCCGTGGACGACATCGTGCTGGACTCCGCCGGGCCCGCCGAGGTGGAGGCCCGCATCAGGCTGTCCGTGGCACGGGCCGTTCCGGACACCGACGACGCCCCCACCGAAATCCGGGCCGCCGGCGTGGTCATCGACGAAGCGAGCTACACGGCCCGCGTCAATGGCGCTCCCCTGAACCTGACTTTCAAGGAATTCGAACTCCTGAAGTACCTTGCACAGCATCCGGGACGCGTGTTCACCCGCCAACAGCTGCTGACCGAGGTCTGGGGTTACGACTACTACGGCGGCACGCGGACCGTCGACGTCCACGTCCGGCGCCTCCGGGCCAAGCTTGGCGCAGACCACGAGAACCTGATCAGCACCGTAAGGAACGTGGGTTACCGGCTTACTCTTGTAAGGCAGCAGGAAGACGAACTCACGGAAGCCTGAACCTGACCCAGTTCCATAACAGAAGCAGCCCCGGACTACTGTCCAGGGCTGTTCTGTTTTATGAGTCTTCGTTGTGGAGGACATACGGGTCGAACGTATCGAGGCCACCCCACTGGTGGATCCCCCTCGAATCCGGCGTTGTGCTGCTCCCCGGATCGGATACCGACTATACGGTCAAGCCACGCACCTATCAAATCGGCAGAGCTACGGCCGGGGCGTATAGCCTAGCTTCATGACCCCAGCACATCCGGAGAAATGGCCCGTCCTCGTCGTCAGAGGCAGTGTGGATGACCAGTTACTGAAGGACTTCAGTGGCCTCCTGGCTGCGGCCGAGGAATCCGACGGCAATCCTTCGCTGTCCGAACAGACGGTGGTCACACTCCGCGCCGGCGATTCCGCTGAGCACTCCTTGCTGAGCCTGGCCCTGTACGCTCCGGACGAGGACTCGGATCCCGCAACGGGGCAGGACCTGGCCGGCTTCGCCGTGGTGGTGGAAGAGTCCGACGGCGGCGGGGTGCTGGAGATCGCAGTTCACCCGAGTTACCGCAACCAAGGCGTCGCCGACCGCCTCGTGGGTGCGCTGAAAACAACACGCGGCTTGGACGGCCTGAAGGCCTGGTCCCATGGCAATCACGAGGCAGCGGCGGATCTTGCCGCCCGCTACGGCTTCGGCCCGGTCCGGGAACTGTGGAAGATGCGGCTGGCGACTGCCTCCTCTGATCTTCCCGACGCCGGCCTTCCGGACGGGGTTTCACTGCGTGCTTTTGTGCCGGGCCAGGACGAGGACGCCTGGCTGGCAGCGAACCGTGAGGCATTCGCCCACCACCCTGAGCAGGGCGGAATGACCCGCGCCGACCTGGACGCCAGGATGGCCGAGGACTGGTTTGATCCGGCGGGGTTCCTCCTGGCCGTGGACGGGTCAGGCCGGCTGCTGGGCTACCACTGGACCAAGGTCCACCCCCGCCACGGTGACCACCCGGCGATCGGTGAGGTCTACGTCGTCGGCGTCTCCCCTGCCGCGCAGGGAATGGGACTGGGCAAAGCACTGACGGTGGCAGGCATCCGCCATCTCCAGGAGTTGGGCCTGAACGCCGTCATGCTTTATGTCGACGCCGACAACGCCCCGGCCGTGCGCCTCTACCAAAATCTCGGGTTCACACGGTGGGATATGGACGTGATGTACGCCCCGGTCACGGCGGGTTAGTCCAATCGACTGACGCACGACTTCCAGCGCCCGAAATCTAGGGGTCCGCGCCGCTGAATGCTTGTAAGGTTGAAACAGAACCGCGCCGGCCGTGAGAGCCAGCATCCAGCGCCAGGTAAGAGGAGACCCCATGAAGCCGGAACCCGCCGGAACAGTCACGTCCGAAGGCGCCGCCGTGCCGGTGCGGGCACGTTTTGGTTCATCCGAAGTTCCGGCATCACGTGCCACGCAGGACCGGATCGACATCCCGGAGTTCGCCCCCAACCTCGAGCCTGAGGGCGATATCCGGCCCGACCGGTTCCTGGACCGCGAACTGAGCTGGCTTGCCTTCAACTCCCGGGTGCTGGAACTGGCTGAGGATCCCACGCTCCACCTGCTGGAGCGGGTCAGCTTCCTGTCCATCTTCGCTTCCAACCTGGACGAGTTCTTTATGGTCCGCGTGGCCGGACTGAAACGGCGCATCGCCACAGGACTGGCTGTGCCCTCCCCCGCCGGCCTCAGTCCGGTGGAAGTCCTGGAGAAGATCGGTGAGGAAGCCCACCGGCTGCAGCAGCGCCATGCCCAGGTCTTCGCCGAGCAGATCCGTCCGGCCCTGGCCTACGAGCACATCCACGTGATGCACTGGGATGAACTGGACGACGCCGCAAAGCAGCAACTCAGCGCCATGTTCGCCGAGAAAGTCTTCCCCATCCTGACGCCGCTGGCCGTGGACCCCGCCCACCCGTTCCCCTACATCTCCGGGCTGTCGTTGAACCTGGCCGTAGTGGTGCGAAACCCGGTCAGCGACAAGGAACTCTTCGCCCGCGTCAAGGTCCCTGACCAGCTTCCGCGGCTGATCTCCATCGACGGACCGCGTGCCGGCGCCGTCGCTGGACGTGTTGCCCGGTTCATTGCCCTCGAAGAAGTCATCGCGGTGCACCTGGACAAGCTCTTCGCCGGGATGGAAGTCCTGGAACACCACATCTTCCGGGTCACCCGCAACGAAGACGTGGAAGTGGAAGAGGATGACGCCGAAAACCTCCTTCAGGCGCTGGAGAAGGAACTGCTGCGCCGCAGGTTCGGCCCGCCCGTCCGCCTCGAAGTCACGCACGACATCAACCCCAACATCCGTGCCCTGCTGATCCGCGAGCTTGGTGTGGAAGAGTCCGAGGTCTACTCAGTCCCCGCGCCGCTGGACCTCCGCGGACTGTCCGTCATCGCCGGCATAGACCGGGCGGACCTGCACTACCCCAAGCATGTGCCGCACACGTCCCGGTACCTCAACGAGTCCGAGACATCCAAGGCGGCCAACGTTTTCGCTGCCATGCGCCGCCGCGACATCCTGCTCCACCACCCCTACGACTCCTTCTCCACTTCGGTCCAGGCCTTCCTGGAACAGGCGGCCGCGGATCCCAAGGTCCAGGCCATCAAGCAAACCCTGTACCGGACCTCGGGTGACTCGCCCATTGTTGATGCCCTGATCGATGCTGCCGAGGCCGGCAAGCAGGTCCTGGCCCTGGTGGAGATCAAGGCCCGGTTCGATGAGCAGGCAAATATCTCGTGGGCACGGAAGCTGGAGCAGGCCGGCGTCCACGTGGTCTACGGAATCGTGGGCCTCAAAACGCACTGCAAACTGTCACTGGTTGTCCGGCAGGAAGTGGACGGCCTCCGCCGCTACTGCCACATCGGCACCGGCAACTACCACCCGCGGACCGCGCGCTACTACGAGGACCTGGGCCTGCTGACAGCGAATGACCAGGTGGGCGAGGATCTTTCCAAGCTGTTCAACCAGCTTTCCGGCTACGCGCCCAAGTCAACGTTCAAGCGCCTGCTCGTGGCTCCCAGGTCGGTCCGCTCCGGACTCATTGACCGCATCGAAACCGAGATCCGCAACGCCCGCGCAGGACTGTCGGCCCGCGTCCAGATCAAGGTCAACTCCATGGTGGATGAGGCGATCATCGATTCCCTGTACCGCGCTTCTCAGGCAGGGGTGAACGTCGATGTCATTGTCCGCGGCATCTGCTCGCTCCGTCCCGGCGTTCCGGGCCTGAGTGAGAACATCACAGTGCGCTCCGTGCTGGGCCGGTTCCTGGAGCACTCCCGTGTATTCGCGTTCGCGAACGGCGGCGACCCTGTGGTCTACATCGGCTCGGCCGACATGATGCACCGTAACCTGGACCGCAGGGTCGAGGCCCTGGTGCAGCTCGCCAGCCAGGATGACATCACCTACGTCCTGGACCTGCTGCGCCGGTACATGGACCCGGAGACGGCGAGTTGGCACCTGGACAACCAGGGTGACTGGACCCGGCATCACATCGCCGACGACGGCACCCACCTCGACGACGTCCAGTCCTGGCTGCTTGCATCGAGGCCGCGCCAGCGCTCCTTGAGCCGCCGGTAGGGCAGCGGTGTTGGCAAGCGATACACCGGTAGCTGACCAGACAGACCATCCCGGCGAGCCGGTAGCAGTTACTGCTGCCGGCGCCCTGCCGTGGCGGATCAATAAGGACCGTTTAGAGGTCCTGCTGATCCACCGGCCGCGCTATGACGACTGGTCCTGGCCCAAAGGCAAGATTGACGCCGGCGAGACGATCCCCGAATGTGCCGTCCGCGAGATCCAGGAGGAAATCGGCCTCACCGCCCAGCTGGGCATCCCGCTTCCGCCCATCCACTATCACGTGGCCACGGGCCTGAAAGTGGTCCACTACTGGGCCGTCCAGGTGAACGGGGCAACCCTTCGGCCCGACGGCAAGGAAGTTGACAGTGTTATGTGGTGCGCTCCCGAGAAGGCTGCGGCGCTGCTGTCCAACCCGTCCGACGTCGCTCCCCTTGAGTATCTCCGGGAAGCCCACGAACGCCACGAACTGGCTACCTGGCCACTGATTGTGGTGCGGCATGCCAAAGCCAAGCCGCGTTCATCCTGGTCCAAGGCCGAGGGAGAGCGGCCCTTGGCCGCCACCGGGATCAGGCAGGCGCAGGCCGTGGGGCGCCTGCTGCAGGCCTGGAAGCCGCAACGCGTGGTCAGCAGTCCGTGGCTGCGCTGTGTTGCCACCATCGCGCCGTATGCCAAGGCCGTGGACGCAAAGATCAAGCTGGTGGATGCCCTGACCGAACACCGGCACGCCCGGAACCCGAAGAAAACCGCTGCCGTTGTGTCCACGCTGTTGGACAAACAGCGCGGCGTTGCCGTCTGCACGCACCGGCCGGCACTGCCGACCGTCCTCGACCAGCTGGGAAAAGCGATGCCGGGCCGCCTGCGCGGGCTCCTGCCAACGTCCGATCCCTACCTCGCGCCGGGAGAGATCCTGGTGTTCCACGTTTCACACCACAGCAAGCAGCGGATCGTCGCCGTGGAGCAGTTCAAACCGTTTGACGACTAAGGCGGCCTGGCTCCCGGCCGCGCCGGGCCACACATTGACCCCGGAGTTTTTGTATCAAATACTTGATACATTGACGCACCAGCCTGGGGGATAGCGTGTCGAATGACGGTTTTGAGTTTACGGTCCACAATGTTCCGCCCATGGTCCTGCTGGGCCCCTTCCTGTTGGCAGCCGGCCTGTACCTGCTGCTGCGGTGGGTGATCCGGGCCCCTGGCGGGGGAACCACAGCCGTCACGGTGTCCCAGCATTCGCTGTGGATCGGCGTCATCGGATGGCTCGCAAGCTCCCTCCAAACAGTGGGAAGTGCCGGTGTCCTTCCAGCCGGGAACGCCTCTCCCCCGCTGGCCAGCCCCGCAAGCATCCTGGTCGCCTTGGCCTGGCCCATCCTCGGCTGCCTGGCCGTCCATGCCATCGGACAGCTGAGCTACCCCGGACCGCAGCTCCCCCGAAGGCTGGCAACGCTGGAGGTCCGCCGAGTCCGGGACTTCCTGCCACGCGCCCTCACCTGGACGGTCGCGGCGATCTTCGCTGCCTCGGCACTGCATATCGGCTGGGTGGCCACGCTCCCGGGCTACGAGGCCGTTCCATTCAACGGCCAGGAACGCGGCCCGGGCTTCAGCCGGATGGGCGGAGACGGCCGGATCCAGGGTTCCGTCCTCGCGGCCTGCCTCGGCGCCGGCTGGCTTGCGCTGGCCCTGGGCACAGTCCTGGTACTGACCCTGATCAGCCGCCGGAGGCAGCTCGAGGCCCTGGACGCGGCAGAGAACGACCTGCTGCGGACCATTGCCATGAACAGGCTCCTGCGGACGGTGGCAACCATCGCCGCAGGACTTGCGGCAGTAGGGGGAAACTTCGCAGCCCGGCCTGACCCTTCAGCCAACATCACGAGTTGGACCAATCCTGCGGGATTCGCGTCATTTGTGGTGCTGCTGGTGATGTTGGGGTGGGCTCCCCCCAAACTGCCCAGCGCGCAGGGGGGCGGCTCCGGCGTGGGATCGTCGCAAGCTCCGGCCGCCGCACATCCGGCGACGCGCCTCTCAGTTTCCCTCGGGGCAGCCACAGGGCTTGCCCCGCTTGTCGCGGGCACGCTGGGGTTCTTTGTTCCCGGCCTCCGGGCACAGCCGGTGATCCTGGTTGCGCTGATGGCTGCCGTCCTGCTGCTGGTAGCGGCTGCGGGCGAGCTCCTGCTGCACCGCAACTACGGCTCCCCCGACGTCCCCAGGACCTGGCCGCGGCAGGCGGTCAGCCCGGCCCTGCTGACCACGGCGATTGCCGCCGTCGCACTTTTCACCGCGGTCGCAGCAGTGGCCGCTCCGGGTGAACTGCAGCTTCTCGAGGCCGGGCGCGGTGCGTCCGGCAGTTGGATTGCCGCGGTCCTGGCCACCGTGGCCGTAGCAGCCATCTCCTGCCTGCCCGTGGCCGCGGCAAGGATGCGCCGCGGCATCACGACCGGCGTCGCCGGTCTCGACGCCGCGCTCCGGGCGATCACAGTCCACCGTGTGGTGCGGACCATCGCAGCCTATTGCGTTGCCCAAGGCGGTGTGCTGCTCATAACAGCCAGCAATGCCGTCCCGCCGCTGCTGGGACTGCCTGCGTCCTCCGCCACCTGGCAGCCCGGTGCCGTCGTGGGGGCGGCGCTCACCACTGCGGGGGTGGTCATCGCCATTATCCCGGTCAGGGGATTCGCCCGGGTTCCTGCAGCCCCGGCGCAGTCAGTGCCGGAAGGGTCACGGTGAACGCCGGAATCTCCGTGGACCTGCGCTCGGCAACCCCGCCGTATGAGCAGATCCGCTCCCAAATAAGCTCCCTGATCGCCACCGGCGCACTCCCGGTGGGCAGCCGGCTGCCCACGGTCCGGAGCCTTGCCGCGGACCTGGGCATCGCTGCGGGGACCGTCGCCAGGGCCTACAAGGAGCTGGAAGCAGCCGGACTCCTAGAGTCCCGACGGCGGAACGGCACCGTTGTGGCGCGCGCGGCACATGGCAGCGCTTCCGGACTGCCAGGCGGCACCGTGCCCGAAGCGGTGACTGCCGCCGTCGACCTCTTGGTCCGTTCGGGCCGGGACGCCCGGCTCAGCGATGAGTTGCTGCTGGACCTGGTCCGCGGAAAGCTGAGGAAGGGCTGACGGCCTCACTGGCTAAGGCGTTTTCGGCCGCGCCGCGATGTCGCCGACGGCCTCGGGCTGCCTCCCCGGTAGACTTTAGCCGTGAGCATCCCAACGCCTTATGAAGACCTCCTGCGCGATGTCATGGCCCATGGCACGCACAAATCCGACCGTACGGGAACGGGCACCACCAGCGTGTTCGGCCGGCAGATCCGCTTCGACCTGGCCACCAGCTTCCCGCTGATCACCACGAAACGCGTCCATTTCAAGTCCGTTGCCGTGGAGCTCCTATGGTTCCTGCGAGGTGAATCAAACGTGAAGTGGATGCAGGACCAAGGCGTAACTATCTGGAACGAATGGGCCGACGCCGACGGCGAACTCGGACCGGTTTACGGCGTCCAATGGCGCAGCTGGCCCACGCCTGACGGCGGACATATCGACCAGATCGCCGAGCTGGTGGAGAACCTCAAGACGAACCCTGACTCACGCCGGCACATCGTGTCCGCCTGGAACGTCTCGGAACTCAAGGACATGGCCCTGCCGCCGTGCCACGCGTTCTTCCAGTTCTATGTCGCGGACGGCAAGCTCTCCTGCCAGCTCTACCAGCGTTCCGCGGACATGTTCCTGGGGGTCCCCTTCAACATTGCCTCCTACGCACTGCTGACCCACATGGTGGCGCAGCAGGCGGGGCTGGGTGTTGGCGAATTTGTCTGGACCGGCGGGGACGTCCACATCTACGAGAACCACATGGACCAGGTCCTCAAGCAACTGGAGCGCGAGCCCTACGAGTACCCGCAGCTGGTCATTACGCGGAAGCCGGCGTCGATTTTTGACTACACGCTGGAGGACTTCGACGTGGTCGGTTACCAGCACCACCCCACGATCAAGGCTCCGATCGCCGTATGAGCACCGAGAACACCGCAGATCCCCAGGCCTTCACCGAGGAACTCGCCGGCTCCGTGACGGGCGTCGGCCTGGTCTGGGCCCAAACGTCCGGCGGAGTAATCGGCAAGGACGGCGACATGCCGTGGAACCTGCCGGAGGACCTGAAGCACTTCAACCGGCTCACCATGGGACACCCGGTGATCATGGGGCGCAAGACGTGGCTGTCGTTCCCGGATAAGTATCGTCCGCTCCCCGGCCGGACCAACATCGTCATTACGCGGCAAAAAGGCTGGGGCGAGTCACCCGAGGCAAAGGGCGCCATCGTGGTTCCTTCCCTGGATGACGCCCTCTTGGAATCCCAGTTCGTCGACGGCGGCGAGACCGTGTGGATCCTCGGCGGCGGTGAAGTGTTCCGCCAGTCCACCGACCTCGCCAACGTCGCGGTGGTCACCACCATCGATATGGAGGCCGACGGCGACACCTTCGCTCCCGAGCTTGGCGAAACCTGGGAAGCGGCTGCTTCCGTTCCGCCGGACGGCTGGCTCACGGCTGCCAACGGGACTCAATACAGGTTCACCAAATGGATACGGACGGCGGGCTGAGATGCTGAAGAAACCGGAAACCCTCTTTGTCCTCGGATATATGCTGCTGCCGCTGCTGGCCCTGCTCTCCGCGATTGTTGGGCTGACCATGATCCTGGGCGGCAACAAGATAGCCGGTGCCATCGTGCTGGTGGTGGTGACGCAGGTGTTCGCGTTCGGTGCCTTCTACGCGTTACGGCTCCGCAAGGCCGCGGTGCTGGGGGAAAGCGACCGCGGCTGACGCGTTTTGCCGGTGGGCGGATGGGGAGGACAGCCCATCGCGGGCCCTTGGCTCCGCTATTAGAGTTGTGCAGGCAGCCTGATGAATATTTGCTGCAGAGACATTTGGGGGATGATGCCTTGTGGCAGGAAACATGTGGGGCGCCGACGTCGCCGAGCTCCGGACGCTGGCGCAGCAGTTCGGCAAGGCGTCCGACACCCTGCTCCAGCAGTCAACCCTGCTGAGCAACCAGATCAACAACAACCCTTCCTGGAAGGGCCAGGATGCTGCCACGTTCCGTTCCGACTGGAACGGCAACCACCGGGCACTGATTCAACAAGCGGCTTCCGCGCTTAGGCAGGATTCCAAGAAGCTGCTGGAGAACGCCAACGAGCAGGAGAAGGCGAGCAACGGGGCGCCTGGATCCGGCGGCGGGCCGGGCTCCAGGGGACAAAGCGGAACATCCGGGAACGGCGGGGTTGACTCCGGCGTCGGGCCGTCCCGGGATCCCTATTTTTGGGAGCACGAGGAGGACGACACCTGGTGGGACACCTATGTGGCAAAGCCGTGGGATGTCTACAAGGTGGTACCGGACACGCTGCGAACGATAAGTCTGCCCCTTCAGGCAGGCACCGAACTTGCCAGCTGGCATAACGCGTTCAATTTCGCAGGCACCACCAACAAGTTCTGGGATACGTTGGACTCGCCACTATTTACCAAGGCAGCCAAGACCCTGGACAGCGCGGCAGACCTAACCGAAGGCTCGGACAAGGTTTTTGCGGCGCTCAAGGGCGTGAAGACCTTTGGAAACGTCCTTGGCGGCCTCGGCGCAGTCATCGACGCGGGCAGCGCAATCAACAGCTTCTCCAAGGGTGAGATAGGCGACGGCGTCTGGAGCACAACGAAGGCTGCCTTAGGGGCGGCCGCCCTCTTCCCTGGTCCCCAGCAGCCGTTCCTGATCGCCGCCAACGTAGGGATTGCCGTATGGGAAAACCGGGAAAAAATCGCGGACGGGGCCGAATGGGTGGCCGACAGGGTCAGTGAGGGCGTCACCGCCGTGGCCAAGGATCCGGCCAAGCTTCTTCCCTGGAACTGGTGAAAATTGACTTCGTTAGGAGATATTAGACATGAGTGCTGAGACCATCGAGGGCACCGGCCTTTCGCCAGCTGGCTATGGGATTGCCGAGTTGTTGTACCTACTCGGATGTTATGACACAGCGAGCACGAGGAAATCCGCCGACGCATTGATGCTGCAGTGGCCCTCGAGCAGCGACGACTTGCGTGTTGCGGGAACGTCATCGCTGCTCGCGCGGCAACAGCTCAAAGTCGAGGGCGACGAACTGGTTCCTACAGGACTGGCACTGGCCATAGCCTATGCCCTGGGGAATGCCACGCGCTGGACCAGCGCCTCATTCCTTTCGGATGACGCACCCCAGGCGGCGGTCTTCATTCACGCTCCGGACTTAGCGGCATTCCTCCAGCCACGTGGGCTGGGCGGCTGGTTTGCCCAGGTCCAGATGGCCAGCCACGGTGTCGCGGGGACTTTGGCACAGCTTGCCGCCGAGCACTGCTCCCAAGCCACGAATGCAAAGGTGGTTCTTTCATCGACCGTTGATAGCTCCTTGGCCCGGAACGTCATTCTCCGCGCATCCGGGGACCGTTGGGAAGCCGCACTCAGCCGTGGTGATGAACGCGCCGTGCCAGTGGGCGGGACATTGAGCCTGGCGGAAGTTGAAAGTCTCTTGAACGAACAACTCCTCGGATAGGAACATCGTTGTGAAACCTGACCGTAAAGTCTTCCGTCGACCCGACGGTACCCCATATGATCCAAACCGCTTCAATGTGCGCCAATACGAGGAGCAATACGGTCCGGGCGGAGTCCCGGAAGGGTACTCCATGGCTGCCATAACGCCGGTGCAGAGCCCCGGCTTGATCACGGGAGTCGGCATCTTCCTGATAGCCATGGCCGGGATGATGGTCTATGGGGCGTTCGCGGCTGCTGGTGAGCCCGGCTTGTCCGTCTATGCGGCCATCGTCGCGGCGCTGACCTTAGCCGGTGCCGTCTGGGCCTTCATCATCGCGGGTCGGCGCCGGCGCTGGTTGCGGGAACAATCCAAAGCCCCAGCGGACCCCGCTCTTTGACCGCGAACGTGAAACCGAGGCAGACCTGACGGCCGCGCTGAAAGCCTTCAGGTCCGAGGCCGGAGCAACTACCAGCGAGTTGCACAGTTACGCCAAAGATGAGCCAAACGCCTGAGGGCCCAACGGGGAATCCCCGACCCCACGGCCCGCCAGTTCGACTGGTAGGAGGCACCCTGGCGAGTGCCGGCGTCGTACATTCCGGCTGAACGTGGCCAGGGCGTGACGTAACCGACTGCGCCCTGCCGGTTCCGAAGTCTAAACTGTACGAATGACTACAGCAGCTACCCCGTCCGTTGGACTTGTCGGTTGGCGTGGCATGGTCGGTTCCGTCCTGATGCAGCGCATGCAGGACGAGGGCGACTTCGCCAACATCAACCCGGTGTTTTTCTCCACCTCAAACGCAGGAGGTGCCGCCCCGTCGTTCGCTGATGGGGCCGGCAAGCTCGAGGACGCGTTTGACGTCGAGACCCTGGCGAAGCTGCCCATTATTGTCACCGCCCAGGGCGGGGACTACACCAAGCGCGTGCACACCGAGCTGCGCAGCCGCGGCTGGGACGGACTCTGGATTGACGCCGCTTCCACCCTGCGGATGAACGACGACTCCATCATCGTGCTGGACCCGATCAACCGCGACGTCATCGACAAGGGCCTGGTCAACGGCACCAGGGACTTCATCGGCGGCAACTGTACTGTGTCGTGCATGCTGATGGGCCTCGGCGGGCTGTTCAAGAACGGCCTCGTCGAATGGGGCACGTCCATGACCTACCAGGCTGCCTCCGGCGGCGGCGCCCGGCACATGCGCGAACTGCTGAGCCAGTTCGGCACGCTCAACGCCGAGGTCAGCTCGGAACTGGACGACCCGGCGTCGGCCATCCTGGAAATCGACCGCAAGGTCCTGGCCCACCAGCGCACCGACATCGACGCCACACAGTTCGGCGTGCCGCTGGCCGGCTCCCTGATCCCCTGGATCGACGCTGACCTCGGCAACGGACAGTCCAAGGAAGAGTGGAAGGCCGGGGTTGAGACCAACAAGATCCTGGGCACCTCGGAAGAGAACCGCGTAATCATGGACGGCCTCTGCATCCGGATCGGTGCCATGCGCTCCCACTCCCAAGCACTCACCCTCAAGCTCCGCGAGGACCTCTCCGTGGCCGAGATCGAGAAGATCGTGGCCGAGGACAACGAGTGGGCCAAGGTCATCCCGAACACCAAGGAAGCCTCCATGGCCGGTCTGACCCCTGTGGCTGCATCCGGAACACTGGACATCCCCGTGGGCCGCATCCGCAAGATGGAAATGGGTCCGCAGTACATCAGCGCCTTCACGGTCGGTGACCAACTGCTTTGGGGTGCCGCCGAGCCGCTGCGCCGCATGCTCAACATCGCCACCGGGAACCTGTAGCCCTAGCTTTTCCTTCAGGACACGCAATCGGTCCGGGGACGCCTGAATTCAGGTGTCCCCGGGCCGATTCCGTGTCCTCTGCGCGCTTCAGTGCTCCAGGAAGCTGACGTACCTTTCGACGGCCCTCGTGAAGGCAGCACCGGCGCCGGCACCGAGCGGCCGGGATTCGTCAAAGAGTTCGGGTACGACGGCGGCGCTCCTGCTGGTCCCGGCCCGAGCCCACGTGCCGATCACCTCTCCCCCGGCCACGATGGTTTTCTTAAACACGCCGTTGCCGCCCGGGACGATCTTGTTCGCGTGCTCCGGCGCCAGGACCAGGCTCCGGTCCTGGTAACCCAGGAGAAACTCGTCAAAGCCGGGCAGCAGGAGGACGGACCGCTGTCCAGGCACGCCATCGTCAAGCAGCGCGGCTGTTTCCGGTGACATCCAGTAGCTGGTATCGCCGAATTCCACCTCGACCAGCTTCGCGCGAACCTGCTCAAACGCGGGCCGCACGTCAGTCAGGGGGATCTGCGTCCACCATGCGAAGTCCCGGAGGGTGGCTGGACCGTGGCTGCGGAAGTAGCGCAGCGCAAACTCGGCGATCCCCTCCTGCCGCTCCAGCTTCCGCGACTCCGGGATCCACTCATCGAAGGCCACCAGCAGCTGCTGGTTTCCGGCCAGCGGACCCTGCACAAGCCAGCCGTGGCGGCACAGCGTCCCCAGGATGTGGACCCCCCGCTGGCCAGTGGTGGGCTGCCCTGCCGCCTCAAACACTGCGAAGAGTTCAGTCCTGCTCAGGGAACCGCCTCCCGCGACGCGCTCCAGGGCAACGTCGCGGCACTTCTCGATGTCGGCCCAGGTGATGTCCAACTCCCGGTGCCTGCCGGCGATGCTGCGCGTGAGCCGATCGGCGGTAAGGCCCAGCATCCAGCGCAGATCTTCAGGTGCCACCAGGTGAAGCGTTCCCCGCATGGGCCAGGAACGAACCACAGAGCCCTCGTCCAGGGCTGCCCGGACGTCCGTCAGTCCGGAGCCCGGTACACGGCAGCCCACAGCCCACAGAGCCGCCTGAAAGTCCTGGGCCTGGGAGGCCGTCATCCAGCGGACAGCCTCCGGGACCGAGCCCAGGCCGGGCCCCAGCAGTCCTTGGGACGCCAGCCGGAGCCGGCCCAGGAGCTTGCGGCTTACACGTTTCGATGCCGTTCCTGCCATGACCTCATCCTAGGTTGTTGACGAACTCCCCAACATGGTTGAAAACCTGGGCCTGGGCCGCCAGGGAGGGCAGCAATGGTCCTCGCCCCTGCGGCGTGGCCGCTAGGGTAGAACCATGACTTTGGGGAGTTTGTGGCAGTTGTTCGCGCGCGAAACAAAAGGATGGATGGTGGGAGGGACCGTTTCGGTCCTCGCCGGCGTGGCGGTGGGACTGCCTGCAGTCACCGGATTCCTGGCAAACGGGGAATCAGAACTTTCGCTGCTGCTGTCCTCCTTGGCGTTCAGCCTCGGTGGCGGCTACGCCGTCCTGTTTCCCGGTATTCGCGTGGGCCACAGTACCCTCCGCATTCTCCGCGACTGGAAGCAGCACCCCCTGAGCGGGAAGGTCCTCTGGATCCTGTCCCACGCCGTTGCGGTCACTGGCCTCGTGACCTGCATCCTTGCCGGCGGTGGAAATCCGTCGCTCCCAGGGCTCCTGATCTGGCTGTTCATGGGCCCCTACCTCGCCCTGACCGGCTGGGCCACAGCCGTGCTCGGCATGGCGGCGAACGTCCGGCTCGCTGACAGTGAGGCTGGCCAGCGCGACGCCGCTGCGCGGGCGGCCGGGGCTAAAGCGACAGACCGATAAGCAGCGGTTCGGGGTGCAGCTCAATGCCAAAGCGTTCGACGACGCCGGCACGCACCTCGCGTGCGACGGCCACCATGTCCGCGGCGCTGGCGGAGCCGCGGTTGGTGATGGCCAGCGTGTGCTTGGTGGACAGCGAGGCCCGTCCGCCGGACACACTGCCTTCCTCCAGCCCGTAGCCTTTTCCAAAGCCCGCGTGGTCGATGAGCCAGGCCGCGGACAATTTCACCAGGCCGTCGGACCCGGCCGGGTACCGCGGCGCAGAATCGGGCAGCCGTGCGGCCGCGTCCGTCGGGACGATCGGATTGGTAAAGAACGAGCCGGTGGAATAGGTATCGCGGTCTGCGGAGTCCAGCACCATGCCCTTGGAGGCGCGCAGCCGGAGCACCTCCCGGCGGACATCGTTGGAATAGGCACGTTTGCCGGGCTCCACGCCCAGGGAACGGGCAAGCTCGGCGTACCGAATAGGGGCGCTCATCCGGCCCAGCGGCAGCTGGAACTCGACCGTCAGCACCACGTAGCGGGGCGACCCGTCCACGGTGGTCTGCTTGAGGATTGAATCGCGGTACCCGAACTTCAGCTCCGAGTTGGTGAACGTCTGTACAGCGTTCCGGGTCCGGTCCCAGGTCCGCACGGCGGCGATGGTCTGTGAAACGTCCGAGCCATAGGCCCCCACGTTCTGGACAGGCGTGGCACCGGTGGCACCGGGGATTCCGGCGAGGGCTTCGATCCCGGACCAGGCGTGCAGCACAGCGTGTTCCACGAGGGCGTCCCAGTTGTGGCCGGCCTGCACCACCACAGCGACGCCGCCGCAGGAGTCTTCGGCGTTCACGGTGAAACCCTCCGAAGCTATCCTGACCACGGTTCCGGGGAACCCGTCGTCGGAAATCAGGAGGTTGGAGCCGCCCCCGATGATGAGGACCTGCTCCCCGGCGGCGTCTGCCGTCCGGACGGCGTCGATGATCTCGGCCTCGGTCCGGGCCTGAACAAATTTGCCGGCGGGACCTCCGACGGCGGCCGTGGTCAGGTCGGAGAGCATTGTCTGGGTCACCCATCAACCCTAACGCAGGCGATGCCTACGGAACTTTGCGGGCCACCGGGGAGAGCGGAAGCTCACCACCAGCATGACCATCACGGCCAGCAGCGAGTGCAGGATGCCCACGTGCTCGGCGAGCAGGCCCAGCAGCGGCGGCCCGCACAGGAACGCGCCGTAGCCGATGGTGGAAACGACCGAGACCCGGGCGGCTGCCGTGGCGGGGTCGTCAGCGGCGGCGGACATGCCCACCGGGAAGCCCAGCGATGCGCCGAGCCCCCAGATGGCCAGGGCGACAAAGGCAATCCATGGGACCGGGGCGAACACAAACAGCCCGAGTCCAAATACGGCCAGCGCCGCGCACCAGCGCATCACCGGGACGCGGCCAAAGCGGTCCAGGACCAGGGTGCCGGCGAACCGCCCAACGGTCATGAAAGTAACGAAGAGACCATAGCCTGCGGCGCCGGCGGCGTCCGTCTGGCCGTGGCCGTCCGCGAGGGCCAGGGCAACCCAGTCGCCCGCGGCGCCCTCGGCAAGTGCCAGTCCCAGGACCATCACGCCCAGGAGAAGGGTGCGCCGGTCCCGCCAGGCCTGGGCGATCCTGCGCTTGTTGTCCAACGGGGCTTCGGCGGACCGGCCTGCCTCCCACCGGGCGTGATGATCGGGATCGGCCCCGTGGACGGATCCTCGAAGTTATCGGGTACATATGCCCGCTGCCCCGCCACGGGGGTAACGTCCGCGCGGAACCATCCCGCCGCCGTCGTCACCGAAACAGCCACCACGACGCCGGCCGCCGCCAGGTGCCAGAACACCGGGAGCGAGGCGGCAGCAGCCCAGGCTCCGAGTCCGGCACCGGCCACGGTGCCCAGGCTGAAGGCACCGTGGAGCCGGGGCATGATGTGCCGGCCCACGGCACGTTCCACCGCAGCCCCTTCAACGTTGGAGACGGTGTTCCAGCTGGCGGTGCCCAGGCCGATGATGGCCAGGCCCACAGCCACAGCGACAGGGGTGGCAAGCACCGACGTCCCGAATCCTGCGATCACCAGGCCAAAGCCCACCATGATGCTGCCGGTCCGGATGGTCCGCTTGGAACCGAGCCGGAGCACAATCAGGCCGGACGCGGAGACCGAAACGAAGGATCCCAACGTCATGCAGAGCAGGAGCAGGCCAATGTTGCCTGGGGTCAGGTCGAGTCCGTCCCGGATTGCCGGAAGCCGCGACACCCAGGACGCGAAGGCCAGGCCGCTGGCCGCGTAGGCCACCAGGACGGCGTTGCGCCAGGCGGTGACTTCGGCGGCTGTAGTTGTGGTGGTCAGAGGCTCCTTGGGGTTCAGGAGAGCCTGACCACGGCCTGGGCCTTCATCAGTACCTTCTGGCCGGCCGAGACCACTGTGAGGTCAACGCGGGCGGTGCCGGCATCGGCGTCGAGCTTTCCAATGGCGCCACTGACCTCGATGGTGGCCCCGGGCTCAGCGGTGCCAGTGGTGTCCGCGACAAGGACCGGCTTGGTGAAGCGGGTCTGGAAGTCGACGACGGCGGCGGGGTCCCCTGCCCAGTCGGTCACGAGCTGGACCGCGGCACCCATCGTGAACATGCCGTGCGCGATGACGCCGGGAAGTTCCACACCGGTGGCGAACGCTTCGTTCCAGTGGATGGGGTTGAAGTCGCCGGACGCGCCGGCGTACTTGACCAGGTCCGTGCGGGTGACCTCGACCGTGCGGCTGCCGATTTCCTGGCCAGCCGTAAGTTCGTTGAAGGTGGGGCTCATGGTTATTGTCCCTCTCCGCGGACGAGGATGGATGAGGTGGTGGTGGCAACGCTTTCACGCGATTCGTCTGCGGCGAGGGCGAAGATTTCCTGGCGGGTGGTGATCATGGCACCGCCACCCATGGCACGGACGCCGTCAACGTGCAGTTCCGCCACCAGACGGTCGCCGGCGAAGATGGGACGGTGATGGGTGAACCGTTGGTCGGCGTGGACCACTCGGGAAAAATCAATCCCTGACTCCGGATCCTCGATCAGCTGCGCGTCGGCCCGCTGCGCGATGATGATCGCGAACGTCGGCGGGGCCACCAGGTCGGTGTGGCCCAGGGCCTTGGCTGCGTCGACGTCGAAGTGGGCTGGGTGCGTGGCTTTGACGGCGCGGGCGAACTCGCGGATTTTCTCGCGGCCGACGTCGTATACCTCTGCGGCAGGGTAGCTGCGGCCCTGCAGGTCCGGATTGATAGTCATGGGTTCAAGCCTATCGTTGCCCGGCAGTGGGCGGGGTCTTGCGACGCCCTGATATGATGGATTCATCATTCCATCAAGTCGCTGCGGTTCCTTGTTCCTTGGATTGCCGGCTACTCCACACAAGGAGCCTCCCCATGTTGACTCCCGCCCAGGCTCCGCTTTATGAGATCAAAGCCAACCTGTTCAAAGCACTGGCCCACCCGGCCCGGATCCGGATCCTGGAGCTGCTGGCCGCCGCTCCGGAGAACACAGCCGCAGTGAGCTACCTCCTTGCCGAGACCGGTCTGGAGGCCTCCCATCTCTCCCAGCATCTGGCCACGCTGCGCAAGCACAAGGTGGTGACGTCGGCGCGGTCCGCCAACGCCGTGACATACCGCCTTGCGCACCCGGGAATTTCGAAGCTGCTTGCTGTCGCCCGCACGTTCCTGCTCGACAGCCTCGCTGACTCCAACGAACAACTCCGGCTGGCACAGCAGCTGCCGGATGGCCACCTGTCCGGGGGAAGCGCCCTGTGAGCCACCACCTACGCCTTGGTTCCCGGGGCTTCAGCCGGTTCCTGCCGTCCCGGGCCGACTACACCGGCATCCGGCAGTTCTGGCGGGCGGACCTGCTGGCGGGCATTACCGTGGGCATCGTGGCTTTGCCGCTGGCGCTGGCGTTCGGCGTCAGCTCCGGGGTTGGCGCCGAGGCCGGGCTCATCACGGCGATCGTGGCCGGACTGGTGGCTGCCGTCATGGGCGGATCCCCGGTCCAGGTGTCAGGGCCCACCGGCGCCATGGTCGTGGTCCTCGCCCCGGTGGTGGCCGTCCATGGCACCGGCAGCGTGGCCCTGCTGTCCCTTATGGCGGGACTGTTGGTCTGCATACTGGGAATCAGCGGCCTGGGGCGGGCAGTGGCGTTCATCCCATGGCCCGTAGTGGAAGGCTTCACGCTGGGCATTGCCGCCATCATCTTCCTCCAGCAGGTTCCGCTGGCCACCGGTACATCCGGCATCCCTGGCCACAACACCCTGCTGGCCGCGATCGAGGCGGCGTCCGGGGCAGTGGCGCCCACTGTCCTGCTGACACTCGCGCTCGTGGCGGGTGTCGCCGTCGTGATGGTCCTGGTGCAGAAGCTGTTCCGGGCCCTTCCGGCGAGCCTGGTCGCGGTGCTCCTGGCGACCACGGCGGCCGAACTCCTGCAGTTGGACATCCCGCGGATCGGTCCCTTGCCGCACTCCCTGCCCTCACCCGCGTTCCCTGGCTTTGATCCGGCCTCGCTGGGCAGCCTGGCCATGCCGGCCGTGGCAATCGCGGTCCTGGCCTCGATCGAATCCCTGCTCTCCGCCCGGGTGGCCGCGGGCATGACGGGGCCGGACGGCGCACCAAGCGGTGCCTATAGCCCGGACCGGGAGCTTACGGGCCAGGGCCTGTCTTCCATCGCCGCGGGACTGTTCGGCGGCATGCCGGCTACCGGAGCCATCGCACGAACTGCCGTCAATGTGAGGGCAGGAGCCAAAACCCGGATGGCCGCTGCGGTCCACGCCGTGGTGCTGTTGGGCATTGTCTACCTGGCTTCCGGGATGGTCAGCCGCATCCCGCTGGCAGCCCTGGGCGGGGTCCTGATGGTCACCGCGGCGCGGATGGTGTCCCGGCGAACCGTTGCCGCAATCCTGCGCTCTACGCGACCGGACGCGGCGGTCTTTGTGCTCACGGCTACCGTCACTGTGGCTTTCGACCTGATCGTTGCGATCCAGATAGGCCTGGCCGCGGCTGCGCTCTTCACCCTGCGGAAGTTCGCATCGCTGAGCAGTGTGCAGCGCGAGGAGATTTCAGGGCCACCAACCGACGGTGATGAGCATATTGCCATCTTCCGGTTGGATGGCGCCATGTTCTTCGGCGCCGCTGAACGCATCCTCCAGGAGATCAGCCAAGTGAAGGACACCCAGGTGGCCATCGTCAGGCTCTCCCAACTGCGGATGCTCGACGCCACCGGCGCCCACGCCCTCGTGGAAGTCATTTCTGCGTTGGAACTGCGCGGCGTCACGGTTTTGCTCAAGGGGGTCCGACCTGACCATCTGGCCCTGGTGACCAATGTTGGAGTGATCCGTTCGCTCCGGCACCACAAGCACCTGTTCGAAGACCTCCCGTCGGCAGTGGCGCATGCCCGCGACCACGTGCGCAGGAACGCGGCCTACCGCTTGTAGTTCTTCCGGATCGCCTGGCCCCGGACCACGATCCCGGCGACATGCAACAGGAGGCCGAGCCCGATCAGCGGCAGGGAGGCGGTGGCCAGGCCCTGGTTTCCGGACGTCTTGCCGATCAGGTTCAGGACGATTCCGACGCCGATCAGCCCCATAGCGGTGAAGACCATGACCTTGTAGGCGGTGGGCGCGGTGTTCCAGAATTCGTTCAGCACCGTCCAAGTCTACCGAGCACGCTTAGAACAACGATTCCTGCACGGCAGGCACGTCCGAGGCGAAGTCCCCCAGGACGATGGTCCGGGCGGCCAGCCGGCCAAGGTTCACCACGAAGGCAGCGTCCGTTCCGTCCAGCCGGGCCAGGGCGTTCGTACCGCTGAGCGCCGCGATACCGAAGCCGTGCCGGCCGTCGTCGAGCGCGTGCGGGTAGGCGTGCCGGGCGGTGGATGCGCAGAGGCCGGCTGCCTGCGCCGGCCGCACCCATTGTTCCTCCGCAATGCTGAAACCCTCGACGGCGACGCCGGCCAGCAGAGTGCGGACCGCGGCCGCGTGGCGGGCGTTGATGGCATCCACGCGGGGCACTGGCAGGGGCTGCACGAGGGCCTCCTCCTTGGCCGCGGAACGGACCTGCTGGGTGAGTCCGGCTTCCGCCGACACCAGGTCCTCGAGAATCCTTACGACCCGACCGTCCTGCGCCCGGGCCACGTACCTGGCCGCCACGGCGCCCTGTTCGGCAAGCCGGTTCCATTTCCTCAGATGGGACGCCGTTCCCACTTTGCTGGCACCGCTGGCGAAGGTCGCAACGTACAGCCAGTGCTGCTGCATGAGGTAAGTCCGCAGTCCCGCCGGGACGCGGCCGCCACGGTGGAAGTCATGGATGAGCCGGGAGTCGTCCAGCACGAAGCACCGCTCGCATTGCTTGCCCCTGGCCGCAGGAGCGCTGGCCGGGCACGGCACGTGGTCGCGCCGGGACGCCGAGTGGACCTTGTAGTGCCCCAGGCAGAACCTGGCGCCCGCGGCCACGTGGAAGCCCAGCCTGGCACCGGGGTGGAGGCTGACTTCCCTGAAGGCACCGTTTGGCGGCTGGAGGCGCAGAACCGGCCTGCCGCCGTCGTGCTCCTGCTGGGAAGCCGGTTCCCCGTCCCAAAAGACCCCGTGCACCAGATAGCGGGTATCGGTCACGGGGTCTCCTGTCACGGACTGCTGTGGCTAGAGCGCCGGCTGCACGCCGAAGGCTACGGCGAGCTTCATGATCTTCTCGGCGCGGCCAAGGCGGGGCAGGTCCGAGCCGTCCCGGATGACGCGGCCGTTGGCCTCGAAGTCGGACATAAAGTCAGTGGCCCAGGCGACGTCAGACGGCGTGGGGCTGATGACCTCGTTAATGATGGCTGTCTGGTCGATGGCGAGGCAGAGCTTGCCCGTCATGCCCATCATGACGGTGATGGCGGTCTGCTCGCGCAGGATGGGGTGGTTGGTGCCCACCGTGGGTCCGTCAATGGGGCCGGGCAGGTTGCCGACGCGGCTGGCGACCACCAGCTTGGCACGGGGGTAGGCCATCGCTTCCTGGGTGGCTGCCATGCCGGTGTCGCGGCGGAAGTCGCCGGAGCCGAAGGCGAGCCGGAAAGCGCCCTGTGCTTTGGCGATGTTGTTGGCTTCCTCGATACCCAGGGCGGACTCCACCAGCGGAATGACCGGCGTCTTGCCGTCCATCCGGTGGAAGCTTTCGGTGACCTGGTCCGCGGATTCGGTCTTTGCGAGCATAACGCCGAGGAGCCCCGGGGTGCCGCGCAGGCCTGCGAGGTCGTCGGCCCAGAACGGGCTGGTGGCATCGTTGATTCGGACCCATGCCTTACCGCCGCCGGAGAGCCAGTCCACCACGTGGCCACGGGCGCGGTCCTTCTGCGACGGGTCCACGGCATCTTCGATGTCGAGGATGATGGAGTCGGCACGCGAGATGGCCGATTGGTCAAAGAGTTCCGTTTTCATGGCATTGACGAGAAGCCACGAACGGGCGATCTCTGCGGGGATATGCCGTTCAGGCCGTACGGTCTCGGTGGCGGTGGTAGACGTCATGTATCTACCGTATCCGCCCGGCAACCGGCTCGCCGCAGAAAACGGCCGGCATGTGAGGATCAATACGAACTAAACCGGATATGACTGGCGCCCGGAGCAACCAGGTAGCACTTGATGTCGTTTTGGGGGCTCAGAACGACATCTGCTGCTACCTAGTTGTATTGACCACGGACGTTAGTGACGGTCGGCGTGGCTTGGTGACATGAAGAAGACCTCCGAGTGGAGTGGGGCTTGTCTAGAGTC
>NZ_JBLWIJ010000016.1:0-1679 GCF_051365025.1 Arthrobacter sp. R4 | reverse complement strand
AAACCAAACCACACCACAGGGGCGGCACGATCTGGCCAAAACAACCAATCAAAAAACAATTGGTATCAACAAACTTGGCACACTATTGAGTTCTCAAACAACAGACACATTCGAATACTTCTCGAAACAATTCATTTCAATGAATTCTTTTGTTTCGCATTTCTTCGCTGCGATGTTTCCATCTTATTTCATTCATATTCACTTTGCAAATCCGGGTTATTTTCCCGATATTCACTCTGCGGAATGAATCCGCCCATCAAAAAGTGAAGCATTTCATCAATTCCCGTGCAGTGCACATGATGAATTGCTTCTCATTTGAAGGGGGTTTGTCACCACTCAGCGGCGGCGACTCAGAAAACAATACACGCTCCCCTCCAGCCGTGCAAATCGGCCGAAGAGGAGCGCGCAATGAGGTTCTGGACGGGCTACGGGACCAGGACTTCTACGGTCGCAAGGTTCTTCTTACCGCGCCGCAAAAGCAGGTACTGGCCATGCAACAGTTCGGATTCGGAGATCACGGCTTCGGGATCGGAGACCTTCTCATTGTTCACGTATGCTCCGCCCTCGCCCACCGTACGCCGGGCTGCCGATTTACTCTCGGACAGGCCCGATGCCACGAGCAGGTCCACAATCCCCAAGCCATCCACCTGGATGGTTGCGGAGGGAAGCTCCGACGTTGCGGCTTCGAGGGTTGGCTTGTCCAGCGCTGACAGGTCGCCATTGCCAAAGAGCGCGGCCGATGCAGCGATAACTTTCTCTGTGGCTTCGACCCCATGGACCAGCGACGTGACTTCAAAGGCAAGCTTCCGCTGGCCTTCCCGTGCAAAGGGGCGCTCGGCCACTGCGGCAGCCAGCTCCTCAATCTCGGCCCGGCTAAGGAAAGTGAAAACCTTGAGCCGGTCCACAACATCGGCATCAGCTGTGTTCAGCCAGAACTGGTAGAAGGCGTAAGGGCTGCACATGCCGGCGTCGAGCCAGATGGCGTTGCCTTCGCTCTTGCCGAACTTGGTGCCGTCCGAGTTGGTGATCAACGGAGTTCCGAGGGCATGGACAGTCTTGCCTTCAACCTTGCGGATCAGCTCCGTGCCACTGGTGAGGTTGCCCCACTGGTCCGAACCGCCGGTCTGCAGCATGCAGCCGTAGTCTCGGAAGAGTTGGAGGTAGTCCATGCCCTGAAGGATCTGGTAGCTGAACTCCGTGTAGCTGATGCCTTCTTCGGAGCTGAGGCGGGAAGCAACGGCGTCCTTGCGAAGCATGGTGCCAACGCGGTAGTGCTTTCCGATTTCGCGAAGGAAATCGATGGCGCTCAACGGGGCGGTCCAGTCGAGGTTATTGACCATACGGGCGGCGTTGGCGCCTTCGAAGCTGAGGAAGCGACGGACCTGCGCCTGGAGGTAGCCCACCCACTCAGAGACGGTGTCCTTGGTGTTAAGTGTCCGCTCCGCCGTGGGACGCGGGTCACCGATCAGGCCGGTGGAGCCGCCCACCAATCCCAACGGCTTGTGGCCTGCAAGCTGGAGCCGCCGCATCACCAGGAGCTGGACAAGGTTTCCCAAGTGCAGGCTCGGCGCGGTGGGATCAAACCCGCAGTAATACGTGACCGGCTCACCGGCGAGGAGCTTTTCCAGCTCCCCTTCATCGGTGGAGACGTGGACCAGGCCGCGCCACTTCAGCTCCTG